>JAPLYQ010000079.1 GCA_026395475.1 Candidatus Roizmanbacteria bacterium
GAATATTTGAAGTTAACTCATAATGTTTCAAAAGCCTTTTTATTTATCGGGTATGTGGAAGAGAATAAAGTTCTCTATGACTACTTAAAACGTTCTGGCTATATTTGTGTGTTTAAGAAAATCATTGAATACAAAGATAAAGATATTGTGGTAAAGGGTAATATTGATGCTGACCTTGTACTGCATACTATGATTGAATATCCTCATTATGATAAGGCAATTATAGTTTCGGGAGATGGAGATTTTTATCCACTTATTGAGTATCTTGAAAAGAAAAATAAGCTGTTAAAAATCATCACACCCAATAAAAAATACTCATCTCTTCTTCTTAAATTTCTTCCGAATATCATCAGTATGGAGCTCTGAAAATAGTATAATAAGAGCATGGAATTGTTTCTTTTTGATTCGTATTCTATTGACGCGACAAAAACCGTCTTGACCTTCGTCTATAAGGCGGGGAGTGAACGGTATGAGGAGAAGTTATATCTCCCCAAACCCCTATCAGATTCAGTGGATCCTGACTTGCTCAATATACTCTTATTTAACCTCCATATTGCCCTTGGGGTTTCCTATTGGAAGATGAACTGTTATCCCCGTATAGAGATTAAAAGTGAAACGCTTTCCAAGACTCAGGCTCAGTTTTGGGATCTGGTATATACAAAAGGATTAGGCGAGTTTTACTACAGAAATAAAATTGATTTTAGGAACCTAGTCTCATTCCCTTACTCAGATGCTGTTCTTCCATCTTCAAAATCTTTACCATTCCTCAAGCGAGAGTTAGTGGGTATTGGGGGAGGCAAAGACTCAATTGTTTCCTGGGAGAGGTTAAAGAAGGAGCAAATATCAACAGTTGGACTTATTATCGAAACGCAAAAAAAATATGAAATGATGAATGAGCTTCTTACCGTTGGAGAAATCACTGCTATACGAATTCGTAGAGAGATGGACGCAAAACTTATTACACACAAGAATAATGGGGCATATCACAATGGTCATGTTCCTATCTCAATGATATATGCATGGATTGGAATTTTTGCCGCAGTATTTTATGACTATCGTGCATTTGTTGTTTCAAACGAAAAAAGCGCTGATGAAGGCAATACAGAATTATATGGCGTAACAATAAATCACCAATGGAGTAAAAGTAGTGAGTTTGAAAAGGCATTTAGTGAGTATATTCATACCACTATTTCGCCGGACATATCATATTACTCTCCACTTCGTGATTTGACTGAGTTGGAGATTGTAAAAGAGTTTATTACCTATCCACAGTATCGTGCAGTAGTTTCAAGTTGCAATCGCAATTTTTCGGTAACAAATTCTCTCAACGGAAAACGATGGTGTGGTAAATGTCCTAAATGTGCATTTGCGTTTTTATTGTTTGCCGCATATCTTTCCAAGAAAGAAGTGATAGAAATGTTTGGTACTAATATGCTCGAGGATGAAACATTGGTCAATCATTTCCGTGATCTGTTGGGAAGAGGGACAATGAAACCTTTTGAATGTGTGGGTACTTTTGAAGAATCGCAAGAAGCATTGCAAATGATAAAGAAAAAAGGTGAATTTAATTTGAGTCTATATCTATGACCATCAAAGAACTGCAAACGTATAACAAAATATTAATCCTCGGATACGGGAAAGAGGGTCAGTCTGTGGAACGCTTTCTCAAGCGATTTGTTCCAGCAGCCGAAATTCTTACTGCCGACAAAAAAGATGATGAAAACTATCTTCTGAAACAAAAAGATGCAGATTTAGTAGTGCGCTCTCCTGGAATCAAGATAGAAAAGGTTTTTAAAAAATGGACAACTGCAACCAATATTTTCTTTGGTAATTTTCCGGGTACTCTTGTGGGAGTAACAGGAACAAAAGGAAAGAGCACAACAACAGCTTTAATTGCTGCAATGATCCGCCAAAAGAAAAAGGATGTACGACTTGTCGGAAATATCGGATACCCAATGCTTGATGAACTGGAAACTGCAAATACAGACACTATTGCCATTGTGGAACTTTCAAGTTATCAACTTGCAGATCTCTATTTTTCTCCTCATATTACGTTGGTTGTCAATTGGTATCCAGAGCATAGTGATTTTCACGGATCGTTTGAAGCATATAAAAAAGCAAAACAAAACAGCATTTACTTTCAAACAGAGAAAGATTATTTCATCTATGATTCCCATGAAAAAGAAGTGGCAGGTTGGACGCATCTTACTAAAGCTCAAAAAATATCGTATACCGATGAATTTCCATTTGATGAAGGAAAAATTCCATTACTGGGCGCACATAATAAACGAAACATTCAAGGGGCGCTTACAGTTGCAAAACTATTTGACGTCACAAACGAGGAGGCCCAAGCAGCGGTGTATTCATTTGTGCCACTTCCCCATAGATTGCAAAATGTAGGGACATTTAAAGAAATAACATTTTATGATGATGCGATTTCCACAACTCCCGAATCAACTATTGCTGCTTTAAATAGTCTTAAGCGTGTTGAGACATTATTACTTGGAGGACAAGATAGAGGATATGATTTTTCCATTCTTGCTGAAGTGCTACAAGAGAAACAAATAAAGTCTTTAGTTCTATTTCCAGAAACTGGTTTTCGCATAAAACAAGCACTTCTTAAATTAAGCGATTACTATCCAGAAATATTGGAAACGTCAGATATGAAAGAGGCAGTTGCATTTGCCTACAAAAATTGTACGCAAGGATCTCTATGTTTATTATCTACAGCATCTCCTAGTTATTCTTTATGGAAGAATTTTGAAGAGAAAGGTGATTTGTTCCAACGTTATGTCAAGTTACTTGGTACTTCATGAAAAAAACGGAGTTACGCGAACCCAATCAATCACGAAGAAATAAAATTCTTACCACGCTGACGACAATGCCATTTATTCTGGCACTTAGTGGACTTTTTTTTGTTTTCGAAGCGTCATATGTTCGTGCGTTTGGTGAATATGGGGATAGTTTTCATTACCTGAAGGTCCAAGCGTTATGGATTGTACTAGGAGGCTGTGCGATGTTTCTTATTTCACTTTTTGATTATCATAAATGGTATTACCTCGCTTTCTATGCGATGCTTGGTTCGTTGGGGTTACTTTTTCTTGTTCTTATTCCAGGAATTGGCTCTTCAGTTGGGGGAGCTCGAAGATGGATATTTGGATTTCAACCGTCAGAAATGGCTAAAGCAGCAACTATTATTTATTTATCATCATGGTTTCTAACCAAGGAAAGAAAACGGTTTTTTTCATTCGTACTTCTTTTGGGTCTTTTGATGTTTCTTATTATGATGCAGCCTGACATGGGCACTGCCACTATTATTTTTGGAATAAGCATAATTGTATATTTCTTAGCTGGAGTAGAGCTTAAATATTTATTAGCGCTTATACCAGCTGCAGTTGTTGGATTTATCGCTCTTGCTCAACTTGCACCATACAGATTGAAACGCATAACGGCTTTTTTTGATCCAAAGTCAGATCCATTGGGTATTACCTATCATATAAATCAGATTTTGATTTCACTTTCCAATGGGGGAATTTTTGGAAGAGGATTTGGTGCTTCAAAACAAAAACATCTCTATTTACCAGAGGCACATACTGATTCTATTTTTGCAATTGTTGGGGAAGAGGTGGGATTTATTGGAAGCGTATTATTTATCGGGGCATTCGTTCTTCTTATTATGTATATTTTTCGTATTGCTGAAAAAGCACCGGATAGATATGGACGATTATTAGCTGGAAGTATTTTTGCTTTTTTTGGAATGCAAACATTGGTTAACTTAGGGAGTATGGTTAATATTATTCCACTTACCGGGGTTCCACTTCCCTTTATTTCTTACGGAGGTACCAATTTATTGCTTTGTTTTTCACTTATGGGAATTGTTTTAAACATTGCACGACAGACAAGAATAGATTAGTATAGACATATGAAAAAGATACTTATTTGTGGTGGCCACCCTACACCTGCTCTTGCCATCATCGATGAACTGAAGAAAAATCATCCAGAAATCTCACTTGTTTTTGTTGGAAGAAAGTATGCAATAGAATCTGAACGAACCCTTTCATACGAATATAAAGGATGTGTAGAACGAAATATCCCATTCCAAGAATTACAAGCTGGTAGAATTACCCGACTCATAACGAAAAGCAGCATTCTCAACATGATGCGAGTTCCCTATGGTTTCTTGCAAGCATTCTTGATTATTTTGGAAGAAAAGCCAGACTGTGTTGTGTCGTTTGGAGGGTATATTGCTCTTCCGATGGCATTTTGGGCATGGGTGTTTCACACTCCTGTTTTTACTCATGAACAAACTATGAAACCTGGGTCAGCCAACAAATTCATCGGGTTTTTTTCACGTAAAATATTTGTAGCGTTTGAATCAGTATTGCATTACTTTCCTCAACAGAAAACAGAATGGATTGGCAATCCTGTACGTGAAGTTGTATTCACCAAAAACACTCTTTCATTTCCACTTGATACATCTGCTCCAGTCCTCTATATAACGGGGGGGTCACTGGGAAGTCACAGCGTGAATCAACATATTTTTTCAACACTTGACACACTTCTTCCTCTCTTTACTATTATTCATCAAACAGGAGATGTAAAAGAGTATGGAGACTTAGAAACTGCACAAAAACTAAAAAAGCATTATCAGAAATTATATCCAAATAGATATATGCCAATGGCACATATTAACGATAATGATATTGGGACTGTCTATGAAAAAGCTGAATTTATTATTGGTCGTTCAGGTGCAAATACCTTTTTTGAATTAATTGCACTACAGAAACCAGCTCTTTTTATTCCATTACCATGGTCTGCAAATGGTGAACAAAGAGCTCACGCGGAATTTTTTAAAGATCATAATATTGGAGAAGTATTTGATCAGAAAATCGATAATAGTCAGCTCATTGCAGAAATTCTTGCATTTCATAAAAAACTAAAACAATATGTAAATGCATTTAATTCATTACCACTTCAACTAAAACGAGATGCCACCCAAACACTTATTCAAAAAATACTTCATTCCTAGTCTTCTTTTTATACTAGGCATTTGTCTTGGCTTTTTCTTTTTAGTGTATATAAATGCAACCTATCGAATCCAAAAAATAGAAGCTTACGGCCTGACACCAGATGAACAAAAAACAATGGTGACTCTTCTGAAGGGAGTATCTACCTTAACAATCCAACCATCCGAAATAAGTAAGATCATTCAGGGTCGATTCCCAACAATAAAAGTTACGGAGAGTCGCATAAAATTTCCCAACACTTTGATTCTTGTCATTGAAAAAGAAAAGCCCATTGCATATTTAGTAACAGATTATGGATATATTGCTCTGGCAAAAAGTGGTACTATCGTGATGAAAGAACGGGCAACAGAAATTCCATCTCCCTCCATTAATTTCTACCAAACAATTTATCATTCTGAGTATCAAATGGGACAAAAAATTGGGTTTACCGCAATCGAGAGAGCTCTTACATTTATTTCACTCTTGGAGAGTGAGGGATACAGCGTGGAAACAGTTGCTATTGATAGCGTCGATATGATAGCATGTAAGACAAAGGGGTTTGAAGTCGCATTTTCACAATCACGTCCTATAGAGTTACAGACGCACGAAGTACGGCAAATTATTCGCCAGATTAAAGTAGGAACATTGAAAGCAGTACGTCTTGATTTGCGATTTGATAAACCAGTTGTACAGTTACCGCAAAAATGAAACCATGAATGAACGAATAATCACAGCGATTGACATCGGAAGTTCAAAGATTGCCACAATTGTTGGTATAGAAACAAAAGACAGCGATGAACTTCGTATAATTGGCTTTAACAGCACTCCCTCACGAGGAATAAAAAAAGGGTTGATTGTAGACATCGACAAAGTTGCCGGCGCAATTGAAGAAAGCCTGGAGAGGGCAGAACGTATGGCTGGTCAGAAAATAAACCATGCATTTGTCTCAGTCGGTGGACCACACATTGCTTCACTTAATTCTCGAGGAGTTGTTGCAGTTGCAAATACACAAGGAGAAATAACACAAGAAGATGTAAATCGCGTTGTTGAAGCTGCTCGTGCTATCTCACTTTCATCCACTAAACAGATAATTGAAGTTACTCCACGAGACTTTATTGTAGACGGACAAGAGGGAATCAGAAACCCAATTGGCATGAGTGGAGTTCGTTTGGAAGTTGACACACACATTATCACCGCTTCACAAATTAATTTAAAAAATATAGAACGATGTATCGAAGATTTGGGGGTTCAAAATGATGGATTTTTATTTGCAGGACTTGCATCTGCTGAGTCTGTCCTTACCGATACCGAAAAAGAACTTGGAGTTGCTTGTGTTGACATTGGAGGAGGAAAAACAGATCTCGCATTATACGTGGATGGAGCATTGTCATATTCTAGCTCACTTCCAGTAGGAGCACGTCATATTACCAACGATATTGCTGTTGGGACTAGGGTTTCGCTTGATTCCGCAGAGAAAATAAAACTTTTTTTAAGTAAACATCTCAAATCTTCAGACAAGCAGAAAAAAAATTCAGAACAACTTCCTCTTAACGAATTAAATATAGAAGAATCTCTTGATAATGTTTCCGTAAAAACAATTGTAGATGGCATTATTGGTCCACGACTTGAAGAACTCTTTAAACTTGTCGGAGATGAAATTATGAAGAGTGGGTATTTTGAACAAATTCCTTCAGGACTTGTAGTAACTGGTGGTGGAGCTCTCACTGTAGGTGTCACTGAAATGGGAAAGAAAGTAATAGGATTGCCAGTTCGTGTTGGTATTCCTGTAGGTGTTACCGGGCTGATTGATGAAATTCTTGATCCACAGTTTGCCGCAACAGTTGGACTTATTTTATACGGTCAAAAACAAACAAATAAAGTAAAAGAAACTTCTTTTGGTGATTTTGGCTCCATGTTTAAGGGCATGTCAGTAAATGGCCAAGTAGGTAAATTAAAGAATTTTTTTAAACAATTTATCCCGTGATAGTTGAATTAGTCTGAGTTAGTTGAATTGATTGAATTAGTTGGACCAACTCTGACTAATTAAACTAATTTAACCAATTAAACAAAATATATGCTTATTAAACCCAGTGCAGGTCAACCAGCTCGAATTAAAGTTATTGGTGTTGGTGGTGGAGGAGGAAATGCTCTTTCC
>JAPLYQ010000104.1 GCA_026395475.1 Candidatus Roizmanbacteria bacterium
AAATATTTCCGGAATAATTAATATTCAATGTTTACACGTGAAAACGTGACAACGTTATAACGACACTTATGCAATATACCTGGAAAATCGGTGGGGAGGCTGGATTTGGAATAATGACAACTGGATTATTATTCTCAAAAATCGCAGCACGACGTGGTCATTATATTTTTGATTTCGTGGAATATCCATCTCTTATTCGCGGAGGACACAATGCCTATGAGGTCAATGTATCCGATGAGCCAGTTTCATCTGTGATGATAATTGCTGCGACAGGACATGCTTTTGCAGATTCAATTATTGTTTCTGATGTTTCTTCTTGTGCGGATTGTAAAACAATTGCTTTTGCCTCAGAATCAAGAATAAATGTTTTAGGGGCAACAGCAATACATGTTGCTGCACCAATACAAAGATCTCGATCTACATGTACTTTTAATTTACCAATAACAACTGGTCCTGAAGGATTCTTTGGATCTAATAAAGTGTCTGCCATATCATTACTCAAAAATATTTATAATGGTGTAACTACGATTATTTGACTAATTTCTGCAATGCTTCCAAAGGAAGCAGCGCACATTTTAAACGATTCGGTCCAAGCTCAATACCTAACATCTTTATCATACTAACTTTGTCCATCTTTCTCAACTCAGAAATTGTTTTATTTTTTACTTCGTCTGTTAATAGTGACGCTGCCGCTTTGGAAATGGCACAACCTTTACCGGTAAACATTGCGTTTTTCACTATCCCATCGACCACCTCAACTTCCATCTGTATCACGTCTCCACATAACGGATTATCAAGAAGAATTTTGTTTGTTGCACTTGGCAATCGGCCGAAGTTATGAGGAGATGCAGAATGCTGCAAAATACGCTCTTGGTATATTGAATTCATATAACTATTTTATCATTTTAATTCAAAACAGACTTTCTAAAGACAAAGGTGTATTATAAATAGTAATATGAAAATAAAATTACTATATCTCCTAATTGCCTTAGTTGTTCTACAAATATTATTGCATGGATTCTTAAATATCATAACTCTTGTACTGGCTGGCGTACTTCTTGGAATACTTGCCGAAAAAGAAAAAAAACATGAGTTGTCTTTATGGAAGCTTATTGTTGGAATTGTGATTGGATCAACGAGTTTACTTTTGTGGATTGCAAAAATAACCAATCTCATCAAATAAACACTGTCTTCACTTTTTTTAAAGCATTACATAATTTTTTTACGTCTTCTTTTGTGTTGTACAGATAAAAACTCGCCCTAACTGATGCTTCTATATTGAGACTTGTGTGAAGTGGCATTGCACAATGATGTCCCGCGCGAACAGCAATATGATCTTCATTCAGAAGTTGTGCAACATCATGAGCATGAACTCCTTTTAAGACAAATGAGACAATTCCAGTTTGTCTTTTTTTTGGACCAATAATCATTATGTCATTCCCAAACTCTTTAAGAAGACTGTCATAACATAATTGCGCCAACTCTACTTCGTGATTATGAATAGCAGTAAGCCCAATTTTTTTAAGATACAATATTGCCTCTTTGAATGCAATTACGCCCGCAATATGGGGAGTCCCAGCCTCAAATCTATGGGGAATATCTGCAAATTTTGTCTCCTCGATTGCAACAGAGCGAATCATATCGCCCCCATATTGATATGGGGAAAGGGTTTCAAGAAGTTTTTCCTTTACCCATAACACACCTACACCAGTTGGCCCTACCATTTTGTGACTTGAGAATGCGAAGGCATCACAGCCAAGTTTTTTTACATCTATTTCCATATGCGGTACTGCCTGGGCGCCATCAACTAAAACAATAATATTTGGATTTGCTCTCTTAGCTTCTTCTATTATTTTTTCAATAGGATTTATGGTCCCCAAAACATTGGATGCGTAAGTAATTGCTAATATTTTTGTTTTTTTTGTTACTTCAAATATTTCATTTGAAACAACGGTAAATATGAGGCCTCTTTTTTTTGCCAACTGTTGCCATGGTACAAAGTTAGAATGATGTTCGGCGATTGTGGTTATGATTTCATCCCCTTTTTGTAACGTATCTTTAATTCCATTTACAAATAGATTTATTGACTCTGTTGCATTACGAGTAAATATAATTTCTTTTTCACTTTCTGCTCCAATAAAATCCTTGACGACCATTCTTGTTTCCTCATATGCCGCGGTTGCCTTTTCAGAAATATCATATACTCCACGAACAATATTTGCAGAATAGGTAGAGTAATAGTCGGTTAACGAGTCAATAACCGATTGAGGTTTTAATGCGGTTGCCGTCGAATCTAAATAAACAAATTCAGGTTGATTTCGAAAAATGGGAAAGTCTTTTTTAAGTGTTTTGGCGTCTAACATAGTCTGTTACTCCTAAACTTGATAATTTATCGTATACCTGTTGTTTAAATCCTTCAATAGATATTTGTGTCGCTTCAGGTAATGTAAGTCCGCGCATTTGAAGATAACTCAATTGCTCTTTTGAAATAGGACCAGATGTCGATCCATGAGTACAGAATACATCGTTTGCAAGAATCTCAAGAATGGGACGTGAGTCCACAAATGCATTATTAGACAAAATAAGATTTTGATTTTTCTGATAGGCGTGCGACTGTTGGGCATCTTTTTCAATTCGAATAAGTCCAGAAAATGCGAGCGAAGATGAGTCGTTTGCAATTGAAAGTACATACAGATCTGAAAATGAATGGGGAGCTAAATGGATCTGTTCTGTATGAATTTTATACGCATCGGTTTTTTTCATATCGTACA
>JAPLYQ010000063.1 GCA_026395475.1 Candidatus Roizmanbacteria bacterium
GTTAAGGCCTCAGTAGCACCTTCAACAGTACGTCCTTATGACCAAGTATATGTTTCCTGTGACTATGGCAAAAAAATAGACTGTGTAACAGTTGAAGGTGCGGGACTGACAAGCTGTGCGCATAGTCGATATGATGGCACCGCAAACGTATTTACCTGTGTTGTTGGTACTGAAGGTGGATATTTTGATGATACAAAGTGTGTTATATCAGCCGATACGAGCGACAAGTGTTGTGCAGGATCAAATAAAGTAGGGTCATTGAATGTTATTGGCGCAGAAGTTCGTTATGATCAAGATGTAGTACTCCCATTTGGGACCTATACACTTACCGCTAAGGTTTATTCAGTTCTTGCAAAAAATACAGGGAATAAAGTAAGTATTATCTGTAATTCAGACACATGTGCAAATAGCAAGAAAAAAGGAGAAGAAGTTACTTCTTTGACTTTTGCTGCCGGCACTGACTTCGCTTCTCAGACAAAATCAATTACCCTCACAGGATCAGGGGATGATCGTCATTACCTTGTCCGAGTAAGTTCTGGGCGAGGGTCTGAAGCATATTTTGACACTGTTTCTTTAAAAAATAAAGCAGGGAAAGAACTTATCATAAATGGAGAATTTTCTTCAACTGCGAGCACCTCAATCATGGTTCAACAGCCCAATTCATGGGGAGAGGGAGATAATAAAGCGGGATATTATTATGGATCAATGAGTGGAGATCAATTTACCCAATCATTGAATATTGTTTCTCAACCTGTATATCCAACAACAGTTCCTCCCGGATCAACCACTCCAACAACCCCTGGAGCAATAACTCCAACTCCTGGAAAGGCCTCTGGTATGTCATTAAATCTTAAAATAAAACTACAAGGAGTTGCAAAAAAACCTGCAAAAGCAGATCCAATAACAGTCCAAGTGAAATTGGCAGGAACCAATCTCACAACTGCGCAAACAAAGTCTATTCCATTTACGGTAAATGATGCAGGTGAATGGACTGGAAAAGCCGATTTTGATGGTGTTCCAACAGGTGGTGGATATATGGTGTATATAAAGGGACCAAAGCATGTACAAAAGAAAGTTTGCGATATGGTTCCTACAGAAACAAAAGGAGGAACATATCATTGTTCAGATGGTGCGATCGTTCTTCAAGCCGGAGAAAACACTCTCGACTTTACCAAAATACTTCAGATGGGTGGAGACTTGCCTGAGGCAGGGGGAAAGCAAAACGGCATTATCGATGCATACGACACAACCTTTATTCGTACCAATTTAGGGACTACAGATGCTGCAAAAATTGCGATTGGCGACCTCAATTATGATGGAGGCATTGATTCACAAGACTATTCAATGATATTACAGTCGTTATCCATTAAATTTGATGAAGAATAATCGTATGGAAAACAATACACCACCCCACACAATCTACACTCGAACAATGCTTCTTATTCTCGCTGTAGTATTGCTCCTTGCAAGTGTTGTTGGTTATTTTGTATCAAGGAAATTACCATCAAACCAAAATAGTGGAACCACAGAAGTGCATATTAGTCCAACTATTGCGCCAACTCTTATTCCTTATCCAACACAAGGATTATTTGTCATTAGTATGAGAAATGGGGGAGGGAGCGCTCAATTAGGGCAGCCTATTATTATTGATATTATCGCTACATCAAGTAAAGACACGGTCGCAGGTTTTGATGCAATTCTTTCCTACGACAAAACTGTTTTTGAAAGACAATCTGTTCAAAACAGAGTAGATTCGTTCCGTATTTTTACATACGATCGATCCAATCATTTATCAGTCTCTGCAACAAAAAATCTTTCTATCACAGAGCCCATACGGTTTGCCAATACACCTCTTCTTTCGTTAACCTTTGTTGCAAAAAAGAAAGGGACGTATACATTTTCGCTTAAATCTGTAGGAAACGAAAGCTCCAAGCTTGTGAATGAGAGCGCACAAGTCACCTATCCTGAATCAAAAGATTTCCGCCTTGAAATTAAATAAAAAATGATGAATAATAGGAGATAATGCGTATACTCCGTTTGGTAAGTATCTATTTCTTTATTTGTCTGTTTGCCTTTCTCTTTGTCACTCTTCCTGTTGAAGCGGCATCTCTTAAATTTGATCAAGGAACAGTTACCGTTGGTGCAGGTTCAACCTTTACGTTAAATGCCGTTATTGACGCTGGGAGTGATCAAATAACCTCAACAGACATGTGGATTTTGTATGATTCGACACTTCTTGAGGCACAAAGTGCATCTGCAGCAGCCTATTTTCCTGCGGTGACTAATAATATTACAGCTGGAAAAATATATATTGCAGGACTCGTCACAGATCCTGGAACCTATAAAACTGGGGTAGGAAATGTGGCAACCATTACATTCAAAGGACTTAAAAATGGTCAAGCCACAATCACCTATGATTGTCGAGCAGATGTGAGTAATTCATCAAAAGTCATCAAGAATGCAGTAGACCCAACTAACGTCATTAATTGTGCACAAAATGGCACTTCTATCGTTACTATTGGTACTGGTGGAACCGCAACTTCTCTTACCCCAACAGTATATGCTCCAACGTCTGTATATAGTCCACAAACGCAACCAACAGCACTTCCTCAAACGGGAATCATGGACGAAATGCCCAAATTATTTATAGCAGGGGGAATATTTGTGATGGTGGGCATTATGATGAGAATTTTACTTGTACTATGAAGTTTCCCTCAATCAAAACAACTGCAGCCGTAAAAATAGCAATTGGAGTTGTAGCAGCTATTGTCGTTGTTGTGGGGGGATTTCTCCTAGTTCAAAATGTCTTTACCAAAGCAGCAGATTCAGCTCCAAGAGACCTTATTATCACCGGAATCTCGACAAATACTGCAAAAGTTGCCTGGACCACAGATCAGGAGACACAAGGAGTTGTAGAATATGGCTCATCTCCTACCTCTCTTAATTTATTTGCTCCTGAAAGTCAGAAACAAAAAAATCATTCGGTAGAAATTACACTTCTTTCTCCATCTACTTCCTATTATTTTCAAATAAGAATTGGAGAAACAAAATTTGATAATGGGGGAGTGCCATGGACCTTTTCCACGAAAGCACAATCATCAGTAATTACAGGAAGTCCCACACCTCCTGTAACAAGTGGGGGAGCAACACTTATCCCAACGCCTATTGGTCCTACAACTTCAGGAAGCGCATTTGGACAACTGAAAGGATCATCTTTAAAAGTCATTCCAACGTTGGTACCCACGATTCCAGTTATTGCTCCTTCTCCTACAATGTATGTAGTTCCCACATTAGCAGGATATGTATGTGGAGAAACAGATTGTCAAAAAATATGTCAGAAAATAGGATACACCTGTAGCACACAGGATTGGATGAGATCAGGATGTGTAGGGAAATATGTGATAGGATCTTGTGCTATTGCTCCAACTATTACACCAACTCCTACAATAACCCCAACACCAACATTAACCCCAACACCAACCTCTACTCCTACGCCAACTCCAACAAATACTCCAACACCAACCCCACACCCATAAAAACTCTAAACACTAAATCCTAAACTCTAAACAAATTACAAATTCTAAATAAAACTAAACAGTTTTTTATTTATAATTTTGTATTTATTTGATTAGGATTTAGAGTTTAGTATTTATGATTTCATATTTCTTCTTCGTTTGTGTTACACTGAATATAGTTACCATTTTTATATATACATATGTCAGATTCAAAATCATCCTCAAAATTTGGATTAGGTTTGTTATTTGGTGCAGTTATGGGAGGTCTTGCCGCATTCTTTCTTTCCCCAACTTCAGGGCCTGAGAATCAGAAATTAGTTGCAAAAAAAATAAAAGAGCTTGAAAAACTTCTCGCAGATACAGATTTAGAAAAAAAGGTCAAGGACATTTTTGGGGAAGCAACAGAAGAGGCAACAGCTGTCTATAAAAAAGCAAAAAAAGAGTTCATAAAAACACTTGCAGAAGCAAAAGGCACAGTTGAATCAATTGATAAAGAAAAAGTTGCAGAAGTTGCAAATGAAACCGTTGAAATCCTTAAAAAAGAAGTAAAACATGAAGCAAAGGAAATGGACAAACTAAAGGCTGAACTTTCCAAAGAATGGAAAAAGCTTGCTCCAAAAGCGAAGAAATAATTAGCAAGATATTTA
>JAPLYQ010000047.1 GCA_026395475.1 Candidatus Roizmanbacteria bacterium
CTAAGTCTTATTGAAGAAAAGAACCCTACATGGAGAGATTTGTACAGCGATATTTTGTAAAGAGTAAGGAAATCTTCGACTGGATTCCCGCCTACGCGGGAATGACAAAAGAAAATGCGGGAATGACAAAGTGCTACGTCGAATCAACAAAATGATAATAAACGGAGCAGATCGTAGGATGATGAGTCGATATATAATCATTGTCTCTATATAATGTATATATATGCTTACTATCCTTGAACAGTCTGCGCGTGCTGCCGGAAGTGTCGTTTTATCTTACTTTCATAAAGAATCACACATCACTCATAAGACGTCCCACCAAAACATCGTGACTGCCGCTGATCTTGCCAGTCAAGAGCTCATTAAAAATACAATCATAAGTGAGTTGGCAAAAAAAGGAATTCCAGAAAGCGAAATTGGATTTATCGGTGAAGAACAGTTAGAAACAAAAGGAACAAAACATTTATTTATTATTGATCCACTTGACGGCACGAGCAACTTTGCGTCAGGCCTTGATTATTTTTGTATTTCAATTGCTCATGTAGAGAATGGAGCATTAACAAATGCAGTTATCTATTGGCCAAGTAGAGATATTTTATATTATGCACGAGCCGGGAAAGGTGCCTTTAAAAAAACTAGAGGTCAAGAACCAGTGCAACTAGCAATCCATGATGAGCTTCTTGAAAACTCGGTGGTATTTACCTACCTTTCCACACAAAAGAAATATAGAGCACTCGCATACCCAATGCTTGAAAGATTGTATGAAGTCATTCGTGGTGTTCGTATCAATGGGTCATTATGTCTTGATCTCGTACATCTATGTGACACAGAGAACGCAACGCACATTACTATTAACTTTCATGGGTACTTATGGGACGTAGCTGCCGGGGCATTAATCGTAAAAGAAAGTGGTGGAATATTTGCAGATCTATTGGGAAATGAAATACAAATTGACTGTTTTGACGCTGATAAGCAGTATTCATTCATTGCAGCTCACGCCAACGTCGTTAAAGCGTTACTTCCATATCTCACTCCGCAAGCCTAATAATAGTGTTTTATTTTCCTCACAAACACTATAAATGAACATCTGCTGAAACTATTACAAATGGGTCTTGACACGGTCGTACATTTCGTATTAAATGAAAGTATCTGGACAAAATTAGGTAGTCCATTATTTATTATTAATTTATTTTTCTCAATATATGAAAAACGAAAAATTCTGTTTCAGCAAAGGAACAGGACTTATCGCGCTTGTGGGTATAGTGTTGGTGGGATTAGTTATTGTTATGACTAACCTTCCTTCAACTTCTACAAGTACGAAAGCCGCTGGAACAACATGTAGAGCTCAAGGTGGTAATTGGTATGCAGATGCAGACTGTGCAGCAGTAGCAAGCCGATTTGCTACTCCATTTAATGCAGCTGTCTCACCAAGTGATGCAGCGATTTATGCATCATCTGTCTGTTGTGTTCCTGCAAGAACACCAGCAGCAATTGGTAAAACATGTAAAGCATTAGGTGGTAATTGGTATAGTGATGCTAACTGTGATGATTTAGCTACTCGTATGAAGACAGCATTCACAGTTCCTGGAGATACTCCAAACGACCAAGCACTTTGGGCAAGTAAAGTATGTTGTGTTGGCGTAAAAGCAGCCGCATCAACAGTTACCGGTAAAACATGTAAAGCATTAGGTGGTAATTGGTATAGTGATGC
>JAPLYQ010000103.1 GCA_026395475.1 Candidatus Roizmanbacteria bacterium
GCTACTTACGAGTGTCATACTGTGCAGGGCAGGACAAAAGAGGAATGTCTAAAAAAAATATTAAAAGGCGAAGCATATAAGATTGATGGGAAAAAGACTAGTTGTACAAAGTGTTATTATGGCGGATTTGGCGAAAGTATGTGTTGTTGGAATTGTAATTAATAATATGATTTTTAAAGAAAAACCAATTTACTATTTTAAAGTGTTCATCGTTATTGGATTGTCATATTTCCTTGTTAATTTTCTTTCTGGAACAATGTTCATTGCAAATACTCCCACTATTAATTCTGATTTTCCTAATTTAGCAAAAAATAAATTTGACACTTTCTTTTTTCAAATGGGGAATTATATAAGTGGTTTTGCAAGTATATCAGACGGGAGTATTTCTCAATCTCATATACTTGGAGAATATAATGAAGCGAATATTACCTATTCACAAATAAAGCAAGGTTTACAAACAGGGGAGGATAGAATGACTAAAAAAAAATACATAAAGTCTGATAGGTATTTTAAATATAAAATTACCACTGTGAGCGATGAAGTGAAAACGATAACACTGTATGAATCCGAATAGATATTAAGAATTACATTGTTAAGTTGGCAGGCTTAAATCCAAGACTATTTACAAAATTATTATATCTTTTGGTGTGATATTTTCCGATTTTTGTATCAGGCAAAAGAACTTTTTCAAATACTTGTGAAGCAGTCATCTTTGCGCGATATGCCCGCTCATCACATGTTAGCGCATCAAACACATCTGCAAGCGCAACAACTTCGGTTAGCTCAGTAATTTGTTCACCCTTCAGCCCATCAGGATACCCAGACCCATCTGCTTTTTCATGATGATGAAGCGCTGCATCTAATACTTCGCCTGTAATAGAGTTATCTTTTACTTGTAGAGATTTAAGGATATTGTATCCCTCTCTTGGGTGTGTCTTCATAATTTTCCATTCTTCATCGGTCAATTTTGCTGGTTTAAAAATGATTGCCTGATCTATTTTTTGTTTTCCTACATCATGAAGAAGTGCAGCAAGTGCACATGTTTTGAGCCTTTGATCATCTGTGGTCATCCCATTTTGTCTTACAAAGTAATTAACAACATATGCCATTGTATTAACAGAATGGACTGCAGTTGAATAATCGTAATTTGGGATTTCCTTTGCAAACGCCAAAAAATTGGCTCCATATTTTTGCAAAAGTACATCAATTATCCCAGGAAGTGTTTTCATTAAAGCAACTTCTCCTTTTCCCATTTCTTCAATAGTCTCACCTACCCAATCTGAAATAATTGTTTTTACTTCCACAACATCTTTACCTTCAGAAGTTTTTGTATTTATAAATTTAACAAACTGTTTTTGCATTTCTGGAATGGCTTCTACTCTTTCATCAGCGCGAGCAAATAATGGAGGAGTGCGTCCTTGGTGAATTCTTTCCGGGTCAAGTTCTATTCCCGACTTTTTATATAAAAGATAGTCTCCCTTTGGTCCAAGATGATAGAGTGGTTTATCATAAAAAGTTAATAAGGATTTGCGAACTGGGGAATATATCAATGAGGAAGGTTTCTCACCGTGACCAACAGGCATAGGCACTGGTTCCATCATAGTATGATAATCATACACTTTAGCAATAAAAATGAGTAGCCCTGATAAATCGATATAAAATCACTTTAACTTTTCATGTAATATTAATATTGAATGAAAAAGACACTGAAATACTGCTATAAAATACTTCAATTGTCGTGGGCGGCAAATAAGTTTTATGCCATCTTATCCATTGTTGGGACAATCTATCAAAGCACGCTTTATCCCTTTATCTTAGTAATAGTGCTTTCCAATCTTCTTGACAGATTAGGTAAACATTCAATAGTAACTATTTCAGATCTTTCTGGACTCATAGGAGTTTTTATCATATCTACCCTCATTCTCATGGTAATAACCAGTTATTTGGAAACGCAGTCGGTACTCCTTGATACTCGCATGGACAACTATATAGATTTACAGATACAAAAAAAATTAACTCAATTAGATCCTGCAACGTTTGAAAATTCTGAATTTCAAAATCTTCTTTCTCAACTAGAAGGAGTAAAGGGGACTATTGGAGTAAATGTTATGCGCATTACCGCATTTATAGACTCAATTTTTAAACTCATCACTGCTTCAATTGTTGTATCGATGACATTTCCATTATTTGTTCCTCTCATGTTGGTAGCCGTTATTCCCTCATTTTTTTCGCTTGATGATTATCGAAATAAAGTGTGGAAATATTTTGTAGAAGAACGATCCCTTTTAGTGCGTGTTTCTCAATATATAAAAAATCTATTATCACAAGATGGGACATCTAAAGAGGTGGTTATTTATAAATCTGGAGATGTTCTTTATAATAAAGTCAAAGAACATCAAAAATCATATATCCAAAAATTTACAAAAGCATCAGAAGCTGGTTTGCCAAGTGTTATCGGAACTCGTATTATCGAATTTCTTGCATTTCTTTTTACACAGTTTCTCAATTTAAAAGCAGTACTTGCAGGCTCTCTTGGAATAGGACAATTCACCCTCTATTTCCAGCAAACTCAAAATATAATGCTTGGAGCTCACGGTATACTTGATCATTATTCAAGTATTAACATGCGAAATAAATATATAGAAAAATATTTTGAATTTATGGCAAAAGAGCGCATTATTCACTCACCCATTGATGCAACTCCAATACCTAAAGAACCACTTCCTCCAACAATAGAATTTAAGAATGTATCTTTTAAATATCCTAATACCAAAAGATATATTCTTAAAAATTTTAACTTACTAATACACACTGGTGAAAAGATAGCATTTGTAGGAGAAAATGGAGCCGGTAAGACAACTCTTATTAAACTTCTTTTACGATTTTATGACGTTACCGAGGGAGAGTTATTGGTCAACGGAGTAAATATCAAACATATCAATCTCGAAAAATGGTATGCAATTATTGGAGTGCTTTTCCAAGAATTTATCAAATACCAATTTACCTTTAAAGAAAATGTATATTTTGGAAATAAAAAAGAGGCGAATAATCTTGAACTATTAAAAGATGCAATCAAAAAATCTGGAGCAGATGAATTTGTAAGAGATTTGCCTCTCAAATATGACCAGACAGTGGGAAAAATGTTTAAAGAAGGTATCGATCTGTCTGGAGGACAATGGCAAAAGCTGGCGCTTGCGCGAACATTTTTTAAAAACGCTCCAATACTTATTCTTGATGAACCAACGAGCGCAATTGATGCAAAAGCTGAATATGAGATATTTGAGCGAGTGCAAGAACTTCAAAAAGATAAAACAGTTATTATTATCTCCCATCGGTTTTCAACAGTGCGAAATGCTGACAGAATATTAGTACTTGATGAAGGGAGAATTATCGAAGAGGGAAGTCATGAATTATTAATGAAGAAAAAAGGTCTCTACGCAGAACTCTTTAATATCCAAGCTCAGGGATATAAATAAAATGGATACCTCTTTCTTGATATACTTTCCGTATGAAAATGGATGAAAAGTAAAACATAATTCGTTGTCAATGGGCGGAAAACCCATTATTCCATGATTATCATGATAAGGAGTGGGGTGTTCCAGTTCACGATGATAAAAAACACTTTGAATTTCTAACGCTTGAAGCTGCCCAAGCTGGTTTAAGTTGGGCAACCATTCTTAAAAGAAGAGATGGATATAAAAAAGCATTCGCTCATTTTGAGCCAAAAAAAGTTGCACAATTTACTGAAAAAGATGTAGAAAAACTTATGAATAATCCTGGGATTATTCGAAACAGACTCAAGATAAATGCCGCCATCAATAATGCAACAATGTTTTTGTTGGTTCAAAAAGAATTTTCAACATTTAACAATTACATTTGGAGTTTCGTAAAAGGGAAGCAAATCATTAATAAGA
>JAPLYQ010000145.1 GCA_026395475.1 Candidatus Roizmanbacteria bacterium
GCAGGAAGTGGAACCTTTGCAAACAGCTTCCCCCATTGGTCAAAAAATGGTTTAGAAAAATCATAATCTTGCCCATAACTCTTTGGATCCCATTTGTCAGACCACCAAATTTCCTGCTTATAAATTTTATGAGGCGAATCAGGGTGATAAAAAGTTATTACTGACTCTTTAGTGAAATCGCAATCGCGCTTATACAAAATTCTCTCTCCGTGCCAACCCATTCTTCTAATCATCCTGCAACTTGGACACCTTGCTGGTGAAGGCACTTTCATACTCTCATAAAACGCAAAGTCATCCGGCTCAATGGTAAATTCTTCTTTGCATTTTTGACACTTTTTTGTTTCGCTATTCATAAAATTTTATTAATTCCTTTTTATAATTATGCGACCTCACTATTATAGCAACTTTCACAGTAAATTATTTCTTCTCGATCTGGGGAATATGACGTTTTAATTTCCTTTCCGCATTTTGCACAGTGGCGGTCCCACAGTTTAAACGGATTACGCTGGTGTAGCCTGCCATAATGCCGGCAATTTGAACACAACCTTGGCAAGGCCAGATTCATTGCGCGGTAGAACTGAAGTTCAGAAGGAATAATTTTAAAAGCTCCCATGCATTGCTCGTTACACTTGCTGGCATGCTCGCAGGCGATTACTTGATTTAAAATATCATCACCAACATCTTTTATATGGTCCGGCAAATCTGCCGGCTGAAGCGTGATTTTATATTGTTTTGTGTCTGGTTCCTTCCACCTATAGCCTTGATCCAAAATTTCTGCCTTAGTTTTAGTATAATTTTCTTGAGCTATTGTTTCGTTGTAAACAAATGGGCTTAATTCCGCAGGAAAAAACTCTCCATATTTATAGACACTCCCTTTTCCATCAACATATGGCATGGCATTCATGTGCTCTGGCAAGAATAAGTATAATTTACATTCTGACAAGAATGAGTAAAAATTGTAAAAAGATTCCGCGTAGCCTCAATCCCTGTATCTACAAATTCATAAGAATTAGTAAGATTTCCACCTCCTCCATAACCGTCATAACAGTCACGTAACTTTAATACATGAATAATATATTTGCTGTCTTCAGCGCTGTCAAACACATCAAAACCCAAATAAACATTTTTAGAATTTAAAACATTATCTCCTAAAGCGTTAACAGACTTATAAATAAACCCATAACGTCTTGGATATTGTTTTATAAACTCGGCAAACTTTTTCCTAAAATCGCAAAGCGCCTTATAGCTTCCAAAGTCATACTTGGCCCGCTCTATTTTATATTCTTCTTTTGTATATTGTTGGTTAAATATACAATTTGATTTGTTTCTTAAATTAATGCACCCCAAGGAGTCTATCATATTTTTACAAGCGTGCAAAAAGGCACAATTAACACTCTCGTCACTGTCATAAGAAAAAAGAACACGATTCATACCGCCACCTAAAGTGTCGTCATAGCATTGTTCAAAATTCATACCCAAATATACGTCATATGAGTTTTTGCAATCTACCATTCCATAACAGTATGCTAAATCCTCATTTTTATAAGATGCATACACAAGATAACAATTTTTTACGTCGGCATTATGGTTACCATATTCAGAATTAATTGAATTGGAATTGGCAAGATTAGGAAGCGGAGCTTTTTCAAATAACTCTTTAAATTGTTGGAAAAATGGTTTAGCAAAGTCATAATCTTTTCCAGAAGATAGCTGGTCCCATTTGTCTGACCACCAGTAATCTCTTTCATATACAACAACCGGTTGTTCTGGAGAAAACATTGTAATAATGTCTTTACCTGTAGCATCACACTTTCTCTTATATAAAGTACGCTCGTTCCTCCAAGTCATGCGCCTTACAATTCTGCAGTCTGGGCAAAATGTAGGAGCAGGCACCTTTATTTTTTCGTAGAAATCAAAATCCTCTGGCTCTATCACAAAGTCCTGCT
>JAPLYQ010000038.1 GCA_026395475.1 Candidatus Roizmanbacteria bacterium
TTCCAGCTGTCAGTTATTTTTTGTGCTTCAAGGCTTCCCGCATAACTACATTAGCCACTATTATTTGATTGGTAGTGCTTCCAATTTTTGATAGTAACCCCGATCCAAATCGACTAGGCTATCAACTCAGGTATAGTATAACCGGTTAACTCAAAAAAGTAAAGTTTTATTTAAAGAGCCGCAATCGCCGCTACTTCACCCACTTCTGTCAAAACTGCGATAGTTTCAGCGCTACCGGCTACTTCAGCTACAGTTCCAGCAGCCGCTACAGTTCCTTCTACAGCCGCTGTGCCGGTCGAAACGATACTATCGTATACAGTTTTAGCAGCTACACCGGTAGCAATATCAACAACGCCGTTACCAACTGCTTCCGCTTCATGTTGAACTGCGTGGCCAATTTTAGAAAAAATATTCATAATGTTATCTCAAATTGTTGAGTTTGTATAAGGTTTCGTTGTTTAATGATTGTAAGGTATCTATAATGTTTTGGATTTCAGTTTCTGCCCCGCAATCTGCTCTGTTTGCATCAACCCAAGAACGTAAGGTAGCCACCAGTTGGACTGCATCACTAGGGTTATTAACAACAGGATAGTCGTTAATAATCCCATTTCTCCCCTGATGATTTTCCGCAAGCGAATCCGCAATGTCGATAACTGCATTATAGAACTCCTCCAGCGCTTTATGCTGAGAATAGCTTGTTGTTTGTAAATGTGCGATATGAGCTTTATTTCTTGCGTCAAATAACAACGCAATTAATTGTGGCATTTTATTCATTTATATGTAATCCTATTTTTGTGGAAAAGTATTTCTTAATGACACAGGTTAAGTATGTCATTAAGAAATAAAGGCGCTAACCTTTATCCCATTAAACTATTCTTCTGTTTGAACTTCTTCAACAGGTTCTTCTTGAGCCGCCGCTAATTCTGCCGCTTCTACCTGAGGACGACCCTGATACTGGATTTTAGCGATAATATCGTTGACGTCACGGTACGGTTCTTCAGAAAGAGTTTCAAGAATAAAGTTCACGTCTTCAACAGGCAATTGTAAATTGATAAGCATATAATAAATTCCAAAATAATAAAGTTAAGAAGATTTGCCCAAATTATACTTAGGGCATAGTTCCCAGTCAGATTTTTCCTGAAATGAAAGAATCTTAATGGTGTTTAAAGAGCATGTAACAAGTTCATCTTTATTGACGATTTCTAGTAAACCCCAATCGTTCAATAATTTGGCAATGGTATTCCTACGTTTAATATCATCTTCTGCTATAGAAGTAGGCTTATTATCAAGTTCAAACAATTGTTTAAAATGAACCAGATAATATTTACCTTGTTTATGCAATATATGAGCTGTCTGGTATAGTTTCTTTTCTTGTTTAGAAGCAATACCGATACGGCTTAATGTTTCACGAACCTTTAAAAAATCATCAGGTTGTTTTAATGTGATTTCCAATAAATCATACTTTTCCATGTTTTTGTTTCCCACCCGTACCCATTTGTTCTCTGACAGTATCAATTTGACTTTCAGTTAATAAGGCAAGAGCCAACGCTCCTTTTTCTTTGCTGTAATTAAAATAATCGCATACCAGATTCAAGTCATCTGAACTATCAGCTTTCTTGACCCATTTCGAAAATCGTTTCTTTTTCTTGATCGACGCACGCAAAAAATCATTTGCCATATCCTTAGGTAGATTAGGATAACGATTCATTTCGTTAGCCTGCAAAACCGTATCGACATAATACGATAAACCCCTATTAATAATGAATGGTGTATATTCCTTAATAGATTGTTCATCAACAAGTAAATTTTCTTTTGTTACGTTTATTGCATTCAGATAGTCAAAAAGCTTCGCCATAATATAATTCCCATAATAAACTGTATGCATCATTATTATTTATAGTTATTGGAGTTTCACTCACCATCAATAATATAGATAATGTAATCAGGAAAAGAATCTTTCAAATGCTGGATTAATGCGTCATAATCATCACTTTTACCAAGA
>JAPLYQ010000021.1 GCA_026395475.1 Candidatus Roizmanbacteria bacterium
TATCTTAAAAGATAATGATACGTATCATTTGTTGTATCGAGCCATTGGGGATGAACAAATCATAAATAAAAAAAAATTAAGGGTATCTGTTATTGGAAAAGCTGAGAGCATAGATGGTATTCACTTTCAAAATAGAACAAAGTTCATCGAACCAGAAAATATTTGGGAAACATATGGATGTGAGGATCCTCGCATCACAAAGATGGATGGAAAATATTTTATTTTTTATACGGCACTGGGAAACTATCCTCCTAATGCGCGAGGAATAAGAGTTGGTTTAGCTATTTCCAACGACCTAAAAACGATAACTGAAAAACACCTCATCACTCCATTTAATGCAAAGGCGATGACATTGTTTCCTGAAAAGATTAATAATCTCTATACCGTACTTCTCTCTGTTAATACTGATAATCCTCCAAGTTCTATTGGGATAGCCCAATTTGAAAAGATTGAAACACTGTGGGACCCATTATTTTGGAATGATTGGTACAAAAATGTAGACAAACATCTGGTATATCTAAAACGAGTTAATAGCGACCAGGTAGAAATCGGTGCACCACCATTAAAAACAAATCATGGTTGGATTCTTATTTACTCCTATATAAAACATTATCTGAGCGAAAATGTAAGTAAGGAATTTCGTATAGAAGCTGTTCTTCTTGATTTAAAAGACCCAAAGAAAATTGCTGGCCGTGTCGAAAAGGCACTTCTTATTCCCGGTGCAGATTATGAATTAAATGGCACAGTTCCTAATATTGTATTCCCAGAAGGTGCACTTATCGAAGATAATACAGTTAAGATCTACTATGGAGGTGCAGATACGTTTTGTGCACTTGCAACTATTGAGTTAAATGAGTTTATCTCTCAATTTGAGATAAACACTCCCTATACATTGAAATGTAACAAATTTCCTAATAATCCTCTTCTTCTCCCCGATCCAGAACATGAATGGGAAAGCAAGGCTGTTTTTAATCCCGCAGCTATCGAGATTAATAACACGACATATCTTATTTACAGAACTATGTCCCAAAATAATCTTTCCTATTTAGGTCTTGCAATAAGTTCAGATGGTCAGTGTATTGATGAACGACTCGAGACACCTATCTATCCTTTCCGAAGTGTATATGAAAAGCCAAAAAGAGATGGACTTCCTGGTGGATGTGAAGATCCTCGTATTACAAGGATTGATGATATGCTCTATATGTGTTATACCGCTTACGATGGCGAGCTTGCCCGTCTTGCGATGACATCAATAACCGTTGATAATTTTTTACAAAGGAATTTTACTCTTTGGGCAGAACCAAAAATTATTTCTCCACCAAATGTGATGGATAAAGATGGGGTTCTTTTCCCAGAGAAAATAGATGGGAAATATGTTTTTTTCCATCGAATTGAACCAAATATCATTATCGATTCTGTAGATAATTTGTTATTTGAAAATAATTCATTCCTAGGACAACAAGGTTATATTGTTCCCAGAACTGGAAGTTGGGATGGAGTGAAGATTGGGATAAATACTCCTCCTATAAAAACACCTCAAGGGTGGCTAGCTTTTTATCACGGAATCAGTAGTATAGATAAGAACTATCGTCTTGGAGCACTTCTTCTTGACTTGAAAGACGTTACAAAGGTGCTCTCCCAGACAATCTATCCCCTTCTGGAACCGGAGACTATATTTGAAAAAAAAGGCATCGTAGATAATGTTGTGTTTCCATGCGGATGCGTACAAAGAGGAGATGATATTTTTCTGTATTATGGAGGAGCGGATGAGGTTATTTGTGGAGCATCAATAAGCCTTTCAAGACTTCTTGCTTATCTTCTAGCTGGCGCATCTAAAAAGTATCTTACATAATATCTCTCATATCTACCTATTACAGAGAGTTGTATAATTGATGTATATGGGAATACTCATTAATATACTAATAAATGGTCTCGCTGTTTATATTACAGCTCATGTTCTGCCTGGTGTAAATGTTGATACATTTATGACGGCTATCATAGTCTCAGTTGTGCTTGGCGTAGTAAACACCTTCTTGAAACCGATATTATTTATTCTTACACTTCCTGCGACCATTCTAACCTTGGGGTTATTTACCTTAGTCATAAATGCTTTGATGGTATATCTCGTTGCGACATTTGTCCCCGGATTCCATGTAAATGGATTTTGGTCTGCCTTATTTTTTAGTTTAGTACTTTCTTTAGTAAGCTCGGTTCTACGCAGTATAACGAAGTAATTCCTCAAGCCGTTGTACGAGGCTTTGCAGCTCCGCACAACGGATATGAGTAAAGAATAGCTTAGTAGCTTCTTCTGTCGTCTCTTCTAAATCTGTCTCCTCCACCTGTTCGTTCTTCTCTTGGTTTTGCAACGTTTACAACGATTGTTCTACCTTCGATTTCTTTTCCGTTTAATTCGAGTGCTTTTTGAGCAGCTTCTGGGCTTGCAAAAGTCACAAATCCGAATCCTTTTGATCTACCTGTTTCACGATCATTGATGATTATAGCTTCGGTGACTTCACCAAATTCAGCAAATAATGACTTCAAAGAATCGCTTGTGATTGACCAAGGTAAGCTTCCGACGAATAATTTGTTCTTGTCCATATATATCACCCCCTCTTCATGTTGGAAAAACTAGTATCTTTCTGTAAGCGAATGTTGTTGAATGAAGCTTTATTTTGCGATAAGAAGCTCTTTGGTGAATGTGTCTCTAGAATAGACTTTATTATACCATATATTTCTCCAGAACGGGAGGGAGACTATTTAGGAAGAACAATATTCAGGCTATCTGGTTTAAAATATAAACATTGTCGAGCTATATTATTTGCAAAGTCTAATGACTTGTGAATATTGCCCGTAAGACGGTATTTATAGCCAAATGACGCACTGAAGATGTCTCCTGATCCAACTGAATCTACAATATCTTTCACAGGAACCGCCTTTGTTGGTGCGATATATGAATGTGCTTTGTCTATATACATTGCTCCTTTGTCCCCCATGGTCATAATAACTTTTATGTCTTTAGACCATTTATGAATAGTTTCAAGCATATCTTGATGATCTTGCTCCGATACTATTGCAAAATCAAAAAGAGGAATAATGTCAGCCGATTCAATAAATGTTCTTTGAATGACTTCGTCGTCTTCTGTAAAATCTCGATAATATCCTTGAGGAAGCAAAATCTTTAAAGCATCTTTCGGAGCATAAGAAAGACATGTCTTTATATATTCAACTCCATATGTTGGGATAAGAGGAGCAAAATATATAATATCTGAGGCTCGGAGTCGAGAAATGAGACCTTCATCAATAGGCACGGGATGAGCATGTTCTCTATTAAGAGCTTTTTGTGTTCTTAAGTTCCCTTGTGAACTGTTTTCGTATAAAAGCGTCTTCTCTCCTTGAGATAATTGAGGATATATTGAGTTGTAGTGGATGTGCTGAGAAAAGTCACTTCCAAATGGTGCAATGATTTGAGTTTTTGTTTGAGGAAATTTATTGTAGATCCGAGCAATATACATAGCAGGGCTTCCTGCCGCGATATATGAAGTGCCTTCCGATTTATTATGATCGATACAGACATGACCAAGAATGGTTATGTTCATGCGGCTAATTATACCAAATACATGCCAAATGTACGAGTTTAATTTAATTTTAAATATAAACGCCATTTTTGAGGGTGTTTTGACTTGTGGAGCCCTTGTATTGAAGTTGGGTAGAGTATACTGTATGTTTGAAAATACTATGATTGACCAATTTGCCAAAGACCATTCCCTCCCTACTTTTCGGATTACTCAATTCAATCTTGCATATTATAAAGAGTTTATTTCTTCCTATGATGAGTTGACCACATGGCCAAAAAACCTCCGAGAAGAACTTAAAAGTGCTATCCCATTCTCAACTATCACTCCAGTGACCGTTTTGGAATCAAAGGATAAAGGAACCCAAAAAATCGTCTTTACGAGAATTTCTGATGAAAAAAGATTTGAGTCTGTGCTTATGCGTCATGATGATAAGCGCAATACAGTCTGTGTCAGCTGTATGGTAGGATGCCCAATGGGGTGTGCTTTCTGTGCAACAGGGAAAATGAGGTTTATTGCAAATTTGACTGCTAGAGAAATCGTGGACCAAATGCTTTATTTTGCACGTATTTTAAAAAAGCAAAAACAAGTGGTTACAAATGTTGTGTTTATGGGTATGGGTGAGCCGCTCTTAAATCTAGAACAGGTAATGGAGGCTATTAGAACACTCAATAACCCTCTCTATATGGAGTTCGGCATTCGTCGCATTACTATTTCTACTTGTGGTATTACCCCAAAAATATATGAGCTTATGAAGCTTGGATATAAAGGGCGACTTGCACTGAGTTTGCATGCACCAAACCAAGCACTGCGAGAAAGTCTTATGCCCATTGCTAAAACATATCCCCTCCCGGAGCTCATGTCTACCGTTAAGGCATTTGCAACCCGTACACAATTACGAGTAAGTTATGAATATATTCTTATTAACGGAGTTAATGATACCCCGGAACATGCAAAAGAACTCGTCAGTCTTATTGGGGAAGATGTTGAATTTGTTCATATAAACCTCATTCCATACAATCCTATCCCTGGAGTTTCCTATAGTCGTTCCACTTCGAGATCTATTCATGAATTTGCAGATATCCTTTCAGAATTTGGTATATCCAATACATTCCGTGTTACGATGGGAGATGATATCAAAGCTGCGTGTGGCCAACTTGCAAATTCATAGCTGCAAACTTAGCCTCTGTTAACCTACGAGGTTAACAAGGCACAAATTTACACTCCACCATAACAATAGGAAATTATTTGAGGGAACGATGAGTAATTCAGTTATTATTCAGAATAAAGAACTATTATTTCTTCATTATCAATTCACAATTACTTTTATGAGAACATTTGGATATTCACCAATGTACTATCATGCGTCGTTTTGGCCCGAGGGTTTTATTGCTCTTATTATTAACGTCCTTGTATGGGGTCTTGTTATTTATCTTATTATGCATCTGGTAAAAAAAATGTCAGGTGGACATGGAGGATGCTGTGGAATGCACGGAAATCATGAACATTCTGAAATGCAAAATGATTACTTATATATGGACATAGTAAAAAAACGCTATGCAAAAGGAGAAATTAACAAAAAAGAATATGAGGAGCTAAAAAAAGATTTCTCAGAAGAACAAGAAGAAGATATAGAACCCTCTAAGGAATAAGTCCCTCCCCTATTATGGTATTTATACAACACATCGATCAATAAAAATTGATCGATGTGTTTTTGTTTACATCACTTGTACGTCGTGTGGATGGCTCTCGATAAGAGCACTTTGAGTTATTTGGATAAACTCAGCCTTATCCCAAAGTTCAATTATATTTGAGGCCCCAGAATAAGACAATCCTGATCGTACTCCTCCTAACATTTGAGCTAAAAGATCGTTTATATTGCCACGATATGGGACAACACTCTCTACTCCTTCTGCCGCATAACTTTTTAAATCTTGAAGAACCTTTGTGTCTCTATATTTTCGATCATTGTTCGCCATAAGAGATGCCATGCCACGTGTTAACTTAAATTTTCTATTGTCTCGGAAAAGCGTCAAAGCAGGACTTTCTTCACAACCTGCAAATAAACTTCCAATCATAACGGTAGAAGCTCCTGCTGCAAGTGCTTTTGTTATATCTCCAGATGTACGTATTCCTCCATCTGCGATAACAGGAATCCCATGGTCGCGTGCCACCTCTACACAATCTTCCACTGCAGTAAGCTGAGGAACACCACTTCCCGTAACAATACGAGTTGTACACTGTGCACCAGGCCCAATCCCAACTTTTATTGCTGCTGCTCCACTACTTATTAAATCAAGTGTTCCTGCTGCGGTTGCAACATTCCCCGCTATAAATTCCATTTTGGGAAATTTTGTTGTTAGTTCTTTCAATACTTTAAATAGATGAATGCTGTGCCCATGTGCGATATCAAGAACTATCACATCTGTTCCTGCCTTAATAAGCTCCGCAGTTCTCTCAAAACAGTCTTTTTTTATTCCAATTGCTGCTCCCACCAAACATCCTTCCTTTTTTACCGCCTTCACTTGTTCGACTTCTTGCTCAATAGGTAAAAATCGATGAATAATCCCAATTCCCCCCTCTTTTGCCATCGCAACGGCCATTCTCCATTCTGTAACTGTATCCATATTCGCCGAAATAATAGGCATTTTGAGCTTTATTTTGGGTGTTAACTGAGTTGACAGGTCAATTGTAGATCGCGATACAATTTTAGTTTTCTGTGGAATTAGTAATACATCATCAAAGGTCAATCCTTGTCTCTTTACTTTTGTCATGTGGTAAAAATAAATTAAATAATAATATTTCGTTCTCGTTCTGGACCAGTTGAAACAATTTTTATACGAACTTTAAGGAATTTTTCTATAAATTTCAAATAAACTTGGCAATTTTTTGGCAGTTTATTGAACTTTGTAACCATGTGAATGTCTTCCTTCCATCCATTAAATGTTTTGTAGATTGGCTCAACCTTCGCAAGTTCTATGTATCCGCAACTGCTATAGGGAATTTTATTTCCATTTAATTTATAGCCTGTGCATACTTTTATTTTCTTAATTCCCGTTAAAATATCTGTTTTTGTTATTGCAAGACAATTTGCTCCAGTTACTTGACACGCAAATTTGACCGCTTCCAAATCCAACCACCCAATTCTACGTGGACGCCCAGTGGTTGTGCCATATTCATGCCCTTGTTCTCGAATTGTGTGAGCTACTTCATCATCAAATTCAGTGGGAACTGGTCCTTCCCCTACTCTCGTCGTGTATGCCTTTACAACAGCCCAAATCTTATCTATTTTATTTGCTGGAAGTCCACTTCCCGTATTAATACCACCTGTAATGACATTTGAACCTGTGCAGTATGGATACAATCCCCAATCAACGTCTAGCATTACACCATGCGCACCTTCAAATAGGATGTTTTTTTTCTTCTCGCTCGCCTGCATGAGAAGTGGAAACGTATCAATAACATAAGGCGCCAATATTCTTCGATATTCCTTAAATTTTTCTAATTCTTTTTCTACGTCAATTGGGGCAACGCCAAATAAGGTTAAGATTTTATTTTTTATACCCGCTTGAAAGCGGAATTTTTCTTCAAAATGGACGAGTGAGAAAAGTTCATACAATCGAATTCCGTTGTAACTTACTTTATCTGCAAACGTGGGGCCAATGCCTCGTTTTGTGGTTCCTAGTTTGTTTTTTCCTCTTGCATTTTCATATGCTTCATCAAGCGCTTTGTGATACGGCATGATCAAATGACATCGTGGTGATATGATAAGTTTTTTTGTTACATTCATTCCTTCGTCCTGGAGCTGTTTTATCTCTTTTATCAATACTTCAGGGTCAATGATGACGCCATTTCCAATTATTCCTATTGTTTTTTTATTTAAAATTCCTGAAGGCATCAAATGAAAGGGATACTTTTTCCCTCCAACAATAACGGTGTGTCCTGCATTGTTTCCTCCATGAAATCGCACCGTATAATCAGCTTTCGCTGCAAGAAAATCAACAATTTTTCCCTTCCCTTCGTCCCCCCACTGTGATCCAAAAACAAATTGGTTCATATGAATGGTAAAAACTTATAAAGTTGTGTCCTTCGTTAACTCTTCCGCATAGCCAAGATACTGTTCTGGTGAAAGATTCTCAAAATGTGAGAGTCCTAATGTGCGAACTATTTCTTGAAACAGTTGTTTTGTTATTTTTTTCCCTCGTGTCATCTTTTTTACCTTTTCATATCCATCGTGATCATTTTTTAAGCGTAACTGAGTCTGAATTGCCTCGGAAAGTACTTCATAATGGGCCGAAAGATGTTGCGAGGAAGTTTCCGTATCAAACTCAATTTTTTTGAGACCCTTTTGAAGACTATTCCATGCCAAAACCGTGTGTGCAAGAGCAGTGCCCATTGTACGTTTTACTACTGAATCACTTAAATCTCGTTGTAATCTGGATTGAAGGAGTTTGCGTTCATACATTTGGAAGTACGCATTGGCAATTTCACAGTTTCCTTCTGCATTTTCGAAATCAATAGGGTTCACTTTCTGTGGCATTGTGGAAGACCCCACTTCCCCTTCTTTCTTTCTCAGTTTAACCTCCTCCAACATAATGTAAGTCCACAAATCTCTACTTAATCCGGTAATTATTCCATTGATTGTAAGAAGTATTTGAAAATAGGAAACCCAATTGTCATAGGGCAATACTTGGGTTACATGAATATTGGGTATTAATCCAAAAGAACGAACAAATATTCTACTTTGCACAACCCAGTCTATTGAAGGAAAATGAATTCTATGAGCGCTTAAATTACCAACTGCTCCCATAAGCTTCCCTTCAAATGAATAGTTTTTGAGCTTTTTTAATTGCTTGTCGAGGCGCACATAAAAATTTATTAATTCTTTCCCAAATGTTGTGGGAACTGCAGGTTGTCCATGTGTTCGAGCAAGAAGGTGTGATTTTTTATTTTGTATGGCAATTTGCTGCAACACATCAAGTAAGTCTTGAAGGACTGGGACTATCTCCTGACTATTACATTGAGATAGAGCCATACTGTATGCTAAATTTCCCGTATCATCAGATGTAATTCCCCAATGAATATAAGGGGTTAATTGTTCTAATTTCATACGTTTACACATTCTTTGCAAAAAATATTCTATTGCCTTCATATCATGATTTATTTCAAGTTCAATACTTTTTACTTCATTTGCTTGTGCAGGTGTGAAATCAACATAGAGTGATCGAAGATCACCTATTTGTTTTTGAGTTAATTTTTGCGCAACTTTATTTTTTGATAAGAGAATAAGATATTCAACCTCAACATGTATACGATATCGAATATAAGCAAATTCAGAAAAATAATGAGTAAGATTTGTTAGTTGTTTTTTATATCTTCCGTCTATTGGAGTTATGTTTCGAAGGGTTATTTCATCTTGTTGACAAGCATGGAAGGATTGTTTGTTTTGTCTATTCTTTAATGACACAACAGACTTATTTAAACAAATGAAGTTTACTTTGTCAAATGAGTTCTTGATTATATTGATATAATTGCATGAAAGATATGAATATAAAAAAAGTTGATCTCAGAAAAATCACATTTGGTATGACCTCGGCTATTATTACGGGAATTGCAGCTATTGGGACCCTATTTGCTAATCCAAACGGAAAAATGCTTGTCATTCCTTCACTCTTGATCTTTGCAATTGCTGACAATATAGCAGACACCTTCAGTATGCATATGTATCAAGATGCAGAGTTACTAAAAGATAAACAGGTATGGGTTAGTACTATTTTTAATTATTGCGCCCGCCTTTTTGTTTCTCTCATTTTTATCTTAATTCTTGTTTTATTCCCAACCTATTTGGCCTCAATTCTTTGTATTATTTTTGGGCTTCTCCTTCTAACCGGTGTAAGTTACATAATTGCCAAAAGAAAAAAATCCAATCCACTTCTCATGATTGTGGAACATGTAGGATTGGCAGTCTTAGTGCTTGCTTTAAGTACGTTATTTGGGAATGTTATCCGCTCCCAGATTCATTAATTGCTATAATTTCCATATGCAAGATTTTTCTACGAAAGAGATACTCTTAAACTGCCCTCATTGTGACACAAAATCTTTTGCACTTAAATTCCCTTTATGCGACACTGATAATTTTTTTGCAACGTGTGACGTACATCCACTCACAAAAGGGCATATATTAATAATGCCAAAAAAACACTTTTCTTGTTTTGGCGAATATCCAGACTCTATAATTGATGAATTCGATACACTCTATAAAAAATGCTCCGAATTTTTAGTCGAAACATATGGCTCAGTGAGTTCCTTTGAACATGGAAAAATTGGTCAAACAGTATTTCACTCACATATTCAGATGTTCCCCTATTCCGGATCTGAAAAAGCCATTATTCCCGAAGGACACTCTTTTCTGACCAAAATACAGTCCATTCTCGATCTTAAATGGATATTCAAAGAAAAAGATATGTATCTCTTTTTTTCTATTGGAAAAAATATGTGGACGGTAGATACAAGTATAGGAAAACCACGTTTTTTTAGAGACCGATTTGCACATGCGCTTCACAATCCTAAAAGAGGAAACTGGAAAGAGATGCGAACGAATGCATTATTAATGAAAAAAGCGGAAGAGGATATGTCAGACCTTCTTAATAAGTGGAATCGTAAATTTAAGTCCTCTTAAGTAATAAGGCGGGAATGGTTGCTACTAATGCAAATCCTGCTGAAAAATGAAAAGCAGTTATAATCCCAAATCTATCAGATAAAAAACCAAGAACAAATGGAGCTGTAGTGCTTGCTACCCCAACAAAAATAGCATTTAATCCAAAGGCTTTCTCCATTCCTTTATGGTGATCAACAGATTCTGCAATCATGGTTGTTAATACGGGAGATGTTCCTTTCGTAAATACACCTAAAATTACAGATGAAGCAATAATAACTGGAAGTGCAGCGGCATTTGAAAGTATCACGATAAAAATTGCCATACATATCTCCGAAAAAATAAAAACATTGGTATTCCCAAAGGTATCAACTAGCCTTCCTAAAAACACCTTTCCAGCCATATTTCCGATAAAAAAAGTTGAGGTAAGAAGTCCTAAGAAGATATAAGGGACATGTCGTTGCAAGAGTAAAAATGGAATGAAAATAAAAAGTGAACCGCTCGCAAATGTATCAAAACAGTAACTTATGGTAGAAAGAATAAATTTTTTATTCTTTAATATGGATTTGTATGACACATGAGGAGAAATATCTTCGATATTATCCTTAATGCGTATATCTTTTTTTAGTAAATGCACAAAATAAAGGCCAATCGCAAGTAATATGACTCCGATCATAACTGAGGTATTTCTCCAACCGATGTATACAATTACAAATGTTATTAATGATGAAATGCCCACCTTCCCCAACTCACCTAATGCAGAAAAATTACCCAGTTGTTTTCCTCTCACTTTTTTCTCAAACATTTTTGATACCAAAGCAAAAGCAACTGGATGGAACGATCCAAACCCAATACCAGCAACAATAAATGCGATAACAATAAAACTATAATAAGGAGATACTCCTGTTAGAATAAAACCGAGTGCCCAAAAAAAAATGGCCCCCACCAGTATTTTCTTTCCGCCTATTTTTGAAGCGAAGTGACTCGCGGGAATTGCAAGAACAATATCAAGCGAGTTGAGTGCGCTCCCCAGAAATCCAACCTGGGTCAAACTCATAATAAACTCTTTTGCAATTGTAGGCAAAAAAAGAATAAGGCTTGCCTTAAATCCATCGTTTAAGATATGAAGGAGATTAATTTGCGTTGCTTCCTTTTTCATGATTCCGTTACTTTCCTCCCTTTACTTTTAATTTAACTGAGTTGGCATATTTGAGAAGATCCGATTTAAAAATATGAGTATATTGTTTTTTCTTTTCATATTTTTCTTCTGCATACCCTATTAGCTTAGTAAGAAGCTCATCCAACTCAATACCGCTTGCCTTCCAGAGATGATGATAAATGGTTCCTGGCAACGTATTTACTTCATTTGCATAGATTTTTTTTGTTTTTATATCATAAAGAAAATCAACTCGCGCAATACCAGAACATCCAATAAGCTTATAAACCTGTATGGCAATATTTTGAATACGTTTTGTTGTTTCTTCGTCAACTCGACCTGGAATAACGATATTATTTTTTGCATTCCCTAATTGTGCTCCGCCACCCTCCAAATATTTGTCTTCGTAACTAAATAGATCGTCTGCAAATACAGATTCTTGAAGGAGAGATGGAATTGGGCTGTTATTCCCAATAACAGCACATGTGAGGTCCATAAGATCTGTGATACAGACTTCAACAATGACTTTCTCGTCATAATGAAGTGCCACTTCAATCGCAAACTCCAGATCTTTCTCATTTTTTGCTTTGGTGATGCCAATAGAAGAGCCAAGGCGTGCAGGCTTGACAATTACCGGTAGTTTTAATGTCTTTACAATGTTTGCGACGATATCTTTTTTATGAGCATCCCAATCATTCTTAGTGAAAAAAACAAAATCAGTTCCAGGAATATTCTCCGCTCTATACAGAAGTTTTGTGAGTACTTTATCCATTGTTATAGCGGATGATGCAACATCGCACCCAACATAAGGAATATTAAGAAGTTCACATAATCCTTGAAATGTGCCATCTTCTCCATTTTGTCCATGAAATGCAGGAAATGCAATGTCAACAACACATTTTCCCCCTCCAAAACCCTTCTTTTTAAAAACAAATTTCCCTTGTGATTCTTGCAAATCTAAATGCCATTCAGTATCTTTTTCTTTAAATGAAGATTTTGGGTCGGTAAACTGCACAAGATGGCTAAATTGCTCCCCCAAATACCATTTCCCCTGCTTGTCTAAATAGATTGCAACAACGTTATAATCCAATTTTTTGAGCCCGGAAATAATCAGTTGACCAGTAATAATGGAAACATCATGTTCTGGGTTACGGCTACCAAAAAACACACCAATTGTCTTTTTCATAGGAAAAAATATGAACTTGTACTCTCATATTATACATAAATAGCAATAATCTGAATGCGGAGTAGTTTGGGCTATGACGAATTCAAGACCTGTTTGAGCACTCGAATGTTCCTCGTTCGAGTTTCTTGAATGAGGAAGAGTCTAAACTGTGAAGCAGTGACTAATAATATACGTTTTACTTATAGTTATCTGGCCAATCATTTTGGAACAACACTACATCATTTGGCTCAACAATCTCCCCCATCGCAGCATGCGCCTCATGTGCACTTTTGTACCAAAGTATGTGATTTTTATCAAACCCACTCTCCATGAGTCCCTGTGCAATAAAGGGCGTCGCACTATTTTTTATCAACACTACTCTATCTGCAACGGTTGCTAAATGTCTTCCAATTTTTTTGTGCACTTCTTAATTTTTTTCTCCCGTTTCCACAAGTCCTGGAGTAATGTATACCTTTCGTCTGTTTTTATAAGTGCTTAATAGATAAATTGCTTCTGCAACTCCCTCTGGGTTTCCATTATAACTATCATCAATTACTAAAACTCCTTGTGT
>JAPLYQ010000010.1 GCA_026395475.1 Candidatus Roizmanbacteria bacterium
GAGCCAGAAGTAAGTTATTATTGGCGTGTACAAGCATGCGATACGCTTGGTCATTGTTCCTCTTGGTCAACTCCCAGAAGAATAAACATTGATAATACTGCTCCAACTGGGACAGTTGCATACAGTACAGAGTCACCAACAAATACAGATGTTATTGCTACATTTACTCCATTAGAACCAGTCACGGTAACATCAGCTGGTGGATCAACACATACATTTACAACAAATGGTACATTCACTTTCACTTATTATGATGCTGCAGGGAATACAGGTTCTACAATTGCAACTGTTTCTAATATCGATCGTGTAGCTCCAGCCGTTCCAACAGGAATATATTATCGAGACACAGACAATAGCAAAGACATTGTATGTGGTGGTTATACAAATACTAGACATCTAGACGTTTATTGGAATGCAAATTCAGACTCAGATTTTTATCAATATGAATATGTATCTTTCAATGCTGATGGGAGCACAGGACCAATAAGAACGTTTACTACCAATTACTTCAATGCATCATGGTGGACTATTCCAACTGAAGGCACATATGGTGCACAAATACGAGCAGTTGATACAGCAGGAAATAAATCCGATTGGTATGGAGGAGCTCAAAGCATTGATAATAGTTGCAAATTTATTGTAGATTGGTCTGCTCCAACAGCAACCATAACGTATAGCACCACAGTTCCTACAAATGGAGATGCTACCGCAACTCTTGTACCTTCAGAAACAGTGACAGTAACAAATAATGGAGGATCTACAAGCTATGTTTTTACAGCGAATGGATCATTTACATTTAATTTCACAGACAATGCTGGAAATACTGGGACTGCAACAGCAACAGTATCAAACATTGATAAAACCGCACCTGCTACCCCGTTATTAACTGCACCAACTAATAATCAATATTTGGCATCACATGACTTTACATTTTCATGGGGAGGAGTAACCGATTCAAGTACACCAATTACTTATGAATGGGAAGCGTCATATGGTACCGGAACGAATGTAGATGGGTCATTCACAAGTAGACTTGCATATCACAGTCTCTCCTCACCTTCGGTAAGTAGTCCTGGAACACCTGACAATATCTATTATTGGCATGTAAGAGCTATTGATGGAGTTGGGAATACCAGTGCATGGACAATAACATGGAAAGTAACAGTAGATAATTATGCTCCAGTTACTTCTAACGATATTGCAGATTCAAACTGGCACAATACAGATGTAACGGTAAATCTTTCTTGTACAGACTCAGGAAGTTCATGTGATAAAACTTATTACCAAATAAATGGAGGGAGCTTTATTGAGGGATCTAATCTGACTCTCAGTACAGATGGTGAATACACTATTTCATACTATTCTGTTGATAAAGCAGGAAACACTGAAAGCGTAAAGACAGCTGCAAACGTGGTAAAGATCGATAAGACATTGCCAACAGTTGTCTCAGTAAGTTCAGATGGTGAAACGTACAACCTAGCATCAGCAAGTCCAACAATTAAAATCACGTTTAGCGAGGATATTTATAATATGCCAACTGTAGAAGTGCATACAAATCCTTTCATCCAATCAGTAAATAATTGTGGTGACAGTGATGCAAAAACATTCTGTTTCACATATTTGCTTAATACTGAAGAATTAACACACACAATTTATATTTCTGGAGCACAGGATAAAGCTGGAAATATAATTGTTGAAAACCGAGACCATACATTTAAGGTTGATCGTATTGCACCACATCTTGTAAATAAGACACCATTTGAAGGATGGTATAACACAGCTCAAACATCGACATTCGAATACACTGACGGGATAGGTATTGCATCAGGGAACAATCCAACATGTAGTATAAATTCCGAAGGTACAAATCAAAAATGTTCTGTTACTCCAAATGTGTGTGATACGGCAGGAAATTGTAATACAACATCAGTTACCTCAAATGGAGCTGATATTGATTTAGTAAAGCCAGGAAGTATTATCACCATTCCAACAAATCCTGGGACTGATAGCACCGTATACATAAGTTCATGGAGTGGATCCATTAGAGGAACAGCATCAGATAATTTGAGTGGCGTGAATGGTGTGAAGATATCTATACAGAATGCTGGTGGACTTTATTTTAACGGATCATCATTTGCGGAAAGTGAGGAATATTTGCTAGATACCACCTATTCTGCAGGATCTTGGCATTATGACGGTCTTACCTCACCAATTGAAGGAAGTTACACCATAAAATCGCACGCAATCGATAATGCAGGGAATACGGAAAGCACCTATACGCTCACCATCATTCTTGATAAAACTATTCCAGAAGTTGCAATTTCTCTTAACCCAACAGTGGGGGATGCTGCAAATGGATGGTACAAGACTCAACCAGAAGTAACACTCACCGCAACAGATACATATCTTGATGGAGTAGAGTACCAATGGGATTCAAAGACTGGTGCATGGACAACATATGTTGCTCCATTCAAACCAGGGTCAGAAGGGGCTCATGTACTGTACTATCGAGCACATGACTTAGCAGATAATTATTCTGACATTGGGGTAAAAAATATTAAGTGGAATAAAACAGATCTTAAAAATGGTCCACTTAATGTGAATGTTTCACCAAACCCAACAAATGAGTCCACTTCAAAAGTAAAGTGGGATGCAGCAGTGTCTGATACTATCGGAATAGACAGATATGAAGTGCAATGGAAGCTAAAAAATGGGACAGGAAATACATATACAAAAAGTGTTGGCAATGATGTAAGAGAATACACTGTGGACAACCTTACAGAGGGAGTATGGGAAGTAAAAGTTACTGCATTTGATGCAAGTGGGAATAATAAAAGTGCATCAGCAGATTTGACCGTTGATAGAAGTGGCCCAACTGCTCCAACATTGTCCATATTTGGAACTGCACCAGGCTCAGTATCACTCAGCTGGAGCAAGATTGATGGAGCTACAAACTACATCATCTGGTATGGCACAACACCAGGTTCTTACCAATATGGAGCAAAAGTTGGAGATACACAAAGCTTCACCGTACAAGGTCTGGGAGCTGGTACCTACTACTTTATCGTAAAAGCAGTTGATGCAGCAGGAAATCAAGGTGGGAACAGCAACGAAGTATCCACTGGGGCAATTGCTGGGGCACCAGGTGTAGCAGCAGGGACAGTGGCTCAGGGATTTGGTGAACAAGTACTTGGAACAAATACATTGACTCCAACTCCTACTCCAAAAGGATCTGTACTTGGGACTGAAACAAAGACTGGGAAAACAAATCTTTGGTGGTGGCCATGGATATTACTTCTCTTATTACCTCCAAGCATCTGGTTTGGATATAAAAAGTGGAAGAATAGACAGATCAACCCATAAGTCCTATTTACTTGAAACTTTCAAAACAGCCCTCTCACAAGGAGGGCTGTTTTTTTAGCCTCTGTTAACTGCGTCAGTTAACAGAGGCTAAAGTTACATTGACTTACTATTTGTAATAAGTAATAATGTAATTTGCATACTAAAATATGCAAAATACTATGAAAAAATACGCATTCATGGGGGTTCTTTTTTTCTTTTCAATTGCCATCTGTACTGTTTCAATTCGCTCTGCTCAAGCTATCGATACAGAAAATACAGTGGGCACTTCACAATTACGATATGCAACAATAAATCCATCAGAATATAGACGGAGGGTTACAGAAGCTGCTCATAGAAAACCTACTTTAAATCCTACAGATTACATCCTTAAACTCAGCAGCACTCCAGAACGTACAGTGACTGCCATGGTTACCAGAAAGCCAACCATGAGCCAAACACAGTATGTACATGAGTATTATCTTAAACTCAGTGGCACTCCTACTCCAACTATTGATCAATCACAGTATTTTCATAAATTAAATGGTATGACAGAAGAAAAACCTCATGCAAGTCCAAGTGGTGTGCTAGGTAAGAAAAAACTTGCAGATGCAAAATTGCGAATCTGCCAAGAAAAATCTCAAGATATGAAAAAGCGATCAATATATTTAGTAAATTCTGTTGCAGAGATTGAAAAAAAATTTACCTCAATTCTTTCAGGAGTCGAAAATTATTATAAAGAGAAAATTGTCCCCACGGGTGTGGCTCTTCCAAATTATGATGCGCTTGTTGCTGACATTGCTACCAGAGAAAAAGCAGTTGGTCCACTTCTTGAAAAGGCGCAAGTAGACGCAACCAATTTTTCATGCACTGGAGATGATCCACATGGACAACTACAACAACTTGATACCGATGTCCGTGCAGTCTTACATGCATTACAAGAATATAGAACTGGTATTCATAACCTCATGGCAGCTTTGCGAGAGTTAAAGGTAGTTGAACCAACGGTTACACCAATTCCCACCATTACCATATTACCTACGGTTCAACCATAATCACTATGGAAAACTTACCAACAGCAGATTTAGATAAGGCCCCATTTCCAGAACCACGAGAAACAAACTATGTGTTGACCGGGATAATTGTTGGGCTTATTCTTTCTTTTGCGATTGTTGGAGTACTCTATTTTAAAAGTTTGTCTAAACCAAACCCCCTTAAAATACAAGAACAAGCTACCACAGGAGCTGGCCAAACAAATGAGACTACTGCAAACCCGTCTGGAATTTCTGCATCAAAAATATCCCCAACAGTGCAGCCAACAGTGACACCAGTAAAAGTAAACTCACAGATAGATCTTATAAAGCAACAAACCGATCTTGATGTTACCGATATGAAAGGGGTACTGACAGATCTTGAAAAGAACTCTCGTGACTCCCTCCAATTCGCTCAGTGAGTTTTACTCCAAAACAACTCATGAAGCTTATTAAGAAAAGACCTAATGAGTTGTCCGTAGTTCCTTTTGATAATTTTATTTGATTTGTGTGGTTTTTGTGTAGGTGTTGGATACTTTGTAATAGTTGGTTTGCAGGTAGGTTTGATTACAACACTAGGTGTTGGAATTTTTGTAGGTTGAGGTTTTGGTATTAGAGTTGGGGAGGGAACAATATATTCTGATACTATCCCTCCAGTAGTAGTATCAAATGTTATTTTAAATATGTCCTTTGAACCAACATTGGACGTATTTTTAAACTGAAACCATTTGTCTTCTGTCGATCCAATAAGCCATACACTTACCGTGTATTCTCCAACTTCTGTTCCGTCAACATGAAGTTTATATTCACCATTTTCAGCATTAGTAATCCAAATCATTCCCTCATTTTCATTTTGAACAATCCCATTATGTTCTATTTTTATTGATGCAGGAGACTGAATAAATGCAAATAGTGCAGGAAATATTTGAGTCTCTTTTCCCTCTGGAATATCTGAATCTTGAGTTGTAATACCAAGAAAGGAAAGTATTGTTTTAATATTTTCTTTAGAAAAGATCATTTGTCCATGATTGGAATTAGGTATTGGAGACATTTGATTTAATGTACTTTTTAAAAGTACCACTCCATCACCATCTTCTTGCCATGAGCTTTGTGGATGTCCATCTGGATAATTATTAAAAAGTACATCAAGTGAAGATTGTTGACCCAATACATAACCCGCATTCATCTGTTGTCCCGCTC
>JAPLYQ010000130.1 GCA_026395475.1 Candidatus Roizmanbacteria bacterium
TTCCTCAAGTGGTAGTTCAATGCCAAGGTCGCCTCGTGCAACCATAATACCGTCACTAACTTCAATTATTTCATCCAAATTATCAATGGCAGATTTTGCTTCGATTTTTGAAATAATTTGTGCAACTACTTTATACTTTGCCATTTCTTTTCTTGTGATGAGAACGTCTTCTGCGGTGCGAGCATAGGAAAGGGCAATATAGTCAATCTCTGCTCGTTGTGCCATTTTCAAACCTTCAAAATCTCGATCCACGAGAACTGGGAAAGGGAAGTTGGCTCCAGGGATACGAAGTGATTTTTTATTTTTCAAAAGTCCCGCACGATTACATTTAAGAATTACTTCTGGTTTTAACTCCATAACCGTAAATGAAAAGGCGCCATCGTCTGCAATTAAATGTTGTCCAATTTTAAGGAATTCAAACAGGTCAGGATGAGAACATGAGAAACCTTTTTTCTTTTCAGAAAAAACAGATTCACCAAGTGTAACAAGTTCTCCAACAGCAACCGTAATATTCTCTGTTGGCATGTTGATACGTATTTCTGGACCTTGAAGATCAAGAAGGGTGCCAATGTGTACCTTCATCTTTTTTGCAACCTGTTTTACTCGGTGAATGCGGCTTGCATGCCAGTCAATAGTGGAGTGTTTAAAATTGAATCGAAACACATTTACCCCAGCGGTAATAAGTGCTTCTATTTGTTCTTCTGTTTCACAAGCGGGACCTATTGTTGCAACAATCTTTGTAAGTTTTTCCATAGTTATCTATTATACAGGAAAATCAAGGCCAAAACGTGTACAAATAATGCCAATTTTTAAGGTTAAATGTTAAATTTATAATCAATTTTTAATGTTCAATGTTTTAAAAATTAAAAATTTCAAATTTAAAATTTAACTCAATGTGGTATAGTATTTCAAACCAGCCATGAGAAAGCACACCATAAAAGAACGTAAAAAAAGAGGAGGATAAGCCAATTATCGAAGCAAAAAATCACTCAATTGCATCACTGAAGAAAAAGAAGAGATACCTCACTATGTTAAGTAATACTTCCTATGCATGGATTATTTTCCTTGCTAGAAAAATTAAATACTCTATGTCGTGGAGAGATAATCAACAACCAAGAAATATAGAGAACTCAAGCAAGCGTAAAGCAAAATCTTTTCTCGTATTGGGATCAACCAGTGGAGATGATCTTCAATCCCGTTCAGTACAAATAGCAAAAGCACTTTCAGAAAAAAATAGGGTTATTTATATTGAGGGAGTATTTGATGAAGGAAACATCCCTGGTTTTAGAATTATAGAAGATTCAAAGAATGAAATGATTGTGCGCCTCACCGCACGTCAATCTCTTCACCTTAATTATCAAAAACTTGAGGCAAGCGAAATTGCCTTTCTTAAAAAATCTTTTAAAAAATGTATTACCAAAATTGGGAAGAACAGTTCATATCAATCATATATCCATCACCCATTTTGGGATAGTATTTTGAGTCCAAAAAAAGGATCATATATTTTTGATCGCATAGATAATAGTGTACAAGTCCAAAATGCAGCAAAACATATTATTCTTTCTGAAAAAAAATTGGTGAAGAATGCTTTTCAAGTAACTGCCCCACATAAAAAATTATTAAGAAATAAAAAAGATGTCATTATTAAAAATGGAGTTGATTGGGATTTATTTAAAGATACTTCGAAGATGATCCAAACATGTGATGTTGGACTTTGTTGGATAAAAAAACCAGTAATGGGGTATATCGGGACTTTGGACGAAAAGATTGATGAGCAATTATTAGCAAAGTTAGCGAGTTCTTTTCCAACAGCTTCCATCGTGTTAGTGGGAAATACTGATTATCGCCCTATCATTGAGGTAGCAGAAAAATATCTCAATATATTTCCGGTTGGCAAGCAACCATATAAAAAACTACCTCTTTTCCTTCAGTCATTTGACATTCTTATTTCACCCTTAAAGCCATTTGGTCAAGGAATTGCAGACCATCCCGAACTCCCACTGTACCTTGCCTCAGGCAAGCCCATCTTGGCAACCTCGCAGGTTAACAGAGGCCAATTACCACAAAATAAACAGTTTATATATTACCCAAAAACTCATACGGAATGGGTGTTGGCCGTAGATGAGGCATTAAAAGAAAAGAAGAGAAGTAAAAAGAAATATCTACGAATTGCGGCCGCAAAAAAACTCTCTTGGAACGTTCATATATAAGGTTCATCCCCAAGTCTCAACACATCTAAATGTGCAATATTGTCTTCTGCAAGATCTTGTGTAGGCAAGTCAATTTCGTTGTTTTTATCTTTTTCAATACTCTCCATTAATGTATGACAGTGTTCCATTTCTACCGAATTTAATTCGTACGCTTTTTTTCCTACCGTATATTGTGCATTTCCAATGCGTTTGTATTTTACCAACTTGTCTTTACCTGCGGTATTTATTCTTAAAAGATATGCATTACCAAGTAATGCCATCGTCTCTGTTTGAAAATATACAACTTCTAACGCATCTTGCGTCTCTTCATTTTTTTGTGAAGCAACTGAAAAATGAATTTGGCAATCTGGGTCAAAGTATTTTTGTTTAAGCCACATTCTATGAGCAGTGGCCCTTTGCTCAGTTATTACTCCATTACTTGTTGTGGCATATAAATCATATTGTTTTTCTGTATTTTGGTATCGCTTATGTGCGGTTGCAAGTTTATCATTTATTGATGATATAAATTGAATACCTCTCTGTGCAGATAATACATCCTCTCCATTTTTATGGAGAAAGCCGAAAGTCTGTTTGAATCGTCCAACACTTTCTGCAAGTGATGCCATGCCGTATTGTATTATTGATAGTCGTTTTTTGCTATACTGAAATAATGTCCTCATCTGTAACTGTTGTTATTGTTTCTTACAATCAAGGTCACTTTTTACGCCAGGCTGTAGAGAGCGTATTACACCAAACAAAACATGTAGATAAAACCATTATTATCAATAATGGCTCAACTGACACAACAGATGCAATTGCGCGTGAATATCTCGAGCTATATTTCCCGTATATTGAATATTATTCTTACCATCATAATAGGGGACAGATCGCAGCATACAATAGGGGGCTAGACTTAAGTAAAACTGCTTTTACTACTTTCCTTGATGCAGATGATGAACTAGACCATACCTATACTGCAAAAATGCTCCATCAATTTTCACTTGACCCATCAGCAGCCATTATTTATTCCAATACACTTCTTTTTGGTCCAAGAGAGCGCTCTTCTTGGCTGACCTATCCAGAGGAATGGAGAAAGAAAGAGGGCAGTTCCTATACCCTTCATTATCCAGCCTACTCTGAAACTATTAAGTATTTATTGAAGAAACATAATTACATTAATAATGCGGCTCTTTTTAAAACACAACTTGCTCGCGACGTGGGCGGGTTTGTTGAACATGATTTTTTTGATGTTCATCATTTCCTGTGGTATCGACTTCTTGATGCAGGGCATTTGGCAGTCCATTGTCCTCATATTTTATATCGATATAGGCAATATTCCATTGAGCAAGAACATTGTAAGTGGATGGTAAGAAAAACAGAGGCTCCTAACATTATCGACCAAAATATTCTTTACTTCCAAGAAGAAATAGAACGACTCAAAGGCTCTCCTTTTTATAAAACAGAGCAAGTGCTCGCTCGACTGGCCGACAACTTCAAATGTGATTGTGAAAGGTAAAATTCTTCATTTGCAAAAAATAAAAAAATCTCTATAATTGGGCTCTAACCAGCTATGGTAGTAGCAAACCCTGAGAGGCTTCAACATAAAAAATCTTTACCTACCTTTGGCGTTATTGAAGAAACATTTTATAACTACGCACACTTTATTGAACAATTTACAGAAGGATTTCCCATGGACAGGGAATTGTATGTTGATAGCACAACATTCAAAAACCGTGAAGCATGGCTAAAGGTGGTCTTAGGAAATAAAGGAAGGCAAAGTGATTTAGATGCGGCTCCTCGTGCACAAGCAATTGTGCCATTTTGGATTTCTACTCAGTTTGGAGAAGAAGCGCATGTACGAAAAACGGTAGAACGCATGGTGAATGCACTGACTCGCACTGAACGAGGAAGAGAACCACTTGTTGCAGAAGCAATGGGAGTTAGTCCTTTTATAGAAATGAGACAAGATAAGGATGGTCCTGGGGACGGAAAGGGTGACAGAGAGGTTGGAGAAGCCAATGAAGCTCAGCTTACCGCACGTGATCTTCTTGGTCTTAAAAAATTACTTGTTCTTGGTCCTCATAGTTATGAAGGAATTGAAGAATTCAAAGCAGTTATAGAAGATGTTGTTTCTGTTACAGCAACTCCATTATTTGCCGAACATATAAAAACTGAATACTTTGAAAAAGGTATTATAGACCCAAAAAATCTTCGTGTTGTAGCTCTTGATAAGGGAAGCCTCGAACAGTGTATCAAACTTTCTGAACAGTTAGATCTTCCCCCCAGTGAACATATCGTTGCCTTTGACAAAAGTAGAAAAGGACATAATATGATTGGTAAGCTCATGCTCCAATATGGTGATCCAAAAGATATGATGGGAAAGGACATCATTATTTATGATGATATTATCGATACGTTTGGATCAATGACAGCAACATGCAAGGAGCTAAGAGAAACTTATAAATGTAAATCCATTACTATTGTTGCCACTCATGGCGTTTTGTCCCACCCTGCACGAGGAAATATTATTGATTCATTAGATGCAAATGGCACACCCGCAGTTGTAGATCATGTCATAATGTCTGATTCTTTGCCAAGAGCAAAATATGCTTTTAAAGGTGTGAAGGGCGTTACTATTATTCCAGTGTCTCCAACACTTAGTATGTTGGCTCGACTTTTTTCAAAAATGTCAGGAGAAGAAATGATAAGTCATCCTATTTCTGCCGAATATATTCTTGATCCACAAGACAAAGAACTTGTTTGGGAAGACTTCAAAGAACGCTATGCATTGGCAGATCGCATAAACGTCCCCGATGAAAAAAAATAATTACCTATTAGGTTCCTTCTTTCCAGCTCGATAAATATTCTTTTTGTTCTGCGGTAAGCTTATCGATTTCTACTCCTTCACTTTTTAATTTAATGCGTGCAATTTCTTGGTCGACTTCAGGTGGCAAGGCATATACTTTATTTTCAAATTTTCCCTTGTTGTCCCACATATATTCACTTCCAAGAGCTTGTCCTGCAAAACTCATATCCATCACACTTGCTGGATGTCCTTCTGCACTTCCAAGGTTTACTAATCGACCTTCTGCTAAAAGATATATTTTTTTAGTTTTGATTTTTGATTTTTGATCTTTTATTACATATTCTTCAACAAATGGTCGAACCGTTCGAACACTTTTTGCCATTTTTTTCATTGCTACTTTATTTATTTCAACATCAAAATGTCCAGAATTTGCCAACACCACTCCGTCCTTTGCAGCTTTTATATGAGCAACGTCAATAACGTGCTTATCGCCCGTTACTGTTACTACAATATCTGCAATGGCCATTGCTTCAACAAGTGGCATCACACGATATCCATCCATGCGGGCTTCAAGTGCCTTGACTGGGTCTACTTCACAGACAATCACATGACTTCCCATGCCCTCAGCACGACTTGCCAATCCTCGTCCACACCATCCATACCCAACTACTACAAAATTGCGTCCTGCAAGAAGAATGTTTGTCGCACGAATTACTCCATCCAATGTGGATTGTCCTGTGCCGTATCGATTGTCAAACATGTGTTTTGTCATGTTGTCGTTCACTGCGAGTACTGGAATCTTTAATGCCTTGTCTTTTTCCATTGCACGAAGTCGAATAACTCCTGTTGTTGTCTCTTCATTACTCCCAACAACTCCTGCCAATAATTCTTTTCGTGTTGTGTGAAGAAGACTTACTAAGTCCGCTCCATCATCCATGGTCATGTTTGGTTTTACATCAAGTACTGCATTTAAATGCTTGAAGTATGTTTTATTATCTTCACCTTTTATTGCAAATGTTGGTATACCATATTCCTTGACCAAGGCTGCCGCGACTGCATCATTTGTGGAAAGGGGATTGCTTGCTGCCAAATACACATCTGCTCCTCCAGCTTTGAGTGTTCTCATAAGGTTTGCTGTTTCACTTGTTACATGCAAACATGCAGCAAGAGTAACGCCTTTGAGTGGCTTTTCTTTTTCAAATCGCTTTTGAATAAGACGAAGCACTGGCATTTCCCGTTCTGCCCATTCAATTAATTGCTTTCCGGCAGCCGCTAGTTTTATATCTTTTACATCGTACTTCATATGATTTAAATAATTTTTAATTTAAAATTCCAAATTTGAAATCAATTTTTAAAATTTAATAATTAATTATTAGATATTGATTAAAAATTTCAAATTTAAAATTTAGATTTATTTCGCAATACTCTTCGCTCTTTTTTTTATCTCCGTTACATTTACTGTATATTCTACTGTCCCTACATTCTCGACTGCAAAACTCGCCATTACATTCCCCATAACAAGACATTCATTAAGTGGTTTACCCGCAACAAGAGCTCCAACAAACCCTCCGCGCCATGCGTCACCCGCTCCGGTTGGGTCAACTACTTTTTTCAGTTTCACTGCAGGAACAAATAGTTTGTTTGCTTTGTATTTTGTTACTCCCAATTCAACCAATTTAACTGATTCAACTAATTCAACTCCTTTGCTTCCAAGGGTGGTAATAACATTTACTCCTTGCTCAACTAATTCTTTTACCGTGGTCCCTAATCTTTTTTCAATCATCGCAATTTCGTAATCATTTCCTATAACATACTGTGCATTCATAACTCCTTTTTTAAGAAGCGCATCTTTAATCCACGTAAGAGTCATACCTGGGTCAAACATATAGGGAAGTTTGTTATTTATTACAAATCGCAAAGCTGTAGCAAAAGGTCTCTCATGCGTCGCAGAAATTATCCAAAAATCAGAAGGAGTTGCGTCATTCCCGCGAAGGCGGGAATCCAGTCGAAGATTTTCATTATTTGTATTTAGAGTTTCTAGTTTAGGAATTAATTTTGCTGCTCCATAATAAAACCCCCATATTTGATTGTCATTTTTATCTGTTATTACTTTGCCGGTTGCTGTGTAGAGTTTTTCATCCTTCTGCACATATGTGCAATCAATTTTATTTTTCTTAAAGAAGTCTAATAACTCTCCTCCATCTCTTCCAACTGCAGCAACAGGGTAGATTGTTGTCCTGTCATTCCCATGTCCCCCTTTGTCATTCCCGCGAAGGCGGGAATCCAGTCCATAATATTCCACTGTGTTTTTCAACGCATACACAATATTTGTGGTAATACCACCAAGGTGTTTAGCTAAGTCACTTACTGCAAATGAAACATTGATTTGATGAAGTTTTTCAGGATGAAAGTAGTCTTTAAAATGATGAGGAAAGTCCATAATCTCATCGTATGCAACCGATCCTGCAATGTAAATTTTTTTCATGATAGGACACCATTGTATCAGAAATAAATTTAAAATCTATCCTCTTTACCACCCTCTTTACCACTAGCATCAATATTTTCCCTTCACACCAACCTAAACCATAATAAATGCGGCTTATAAGCCCTTGTCAGTATTATTTCATAGGATTAAACTCTAAACACTAAACCATAAACTCTAAACAAATGGAACAAAATATAAAATTCCAAACAAAAAAATATGACTTAGAAGAGAGGGTAACTTTATTTAGCGAAAATCTTATTACATTCTGTAAAATTCTTTCAATTACGACAATATCCAAACCTCTTATTGACCAGCTCATAAGGTGCGGGACAAGCATTGGTGCAAATTATATGGAAGCGAATGCGTGTAGTAGTAGAAGGGACTTTATTAATAAAGTTAATATTGCACGTAAAGAAAGTAAAGAAACTCTCTACTGGCTTCGATTATTATCTATTCAGTTCCCAGAAAGGAAAGATAAATTGGGAATCCTTTGGAAAGAAACTCATGAAATTTCATTAATCTTAGGTGGTATCCTTAAATCCGCAAAGAGTAAACTTTAGGGTTTATTATTTAGAGTTTGTTTAATGTTTAGAGTTTAGTGTTTATGATTTTGTTATAATACTCTTCATGGACAAAAAGAATGTCTCCCATTTCCTTACTTTGATTGTCCCTGTCTATCGCCAAGAAAAAACTATCGTCCATAACCTTCTTCTCATTAAAAAAGCTCTCGACGCCATTCGCTACGACTACGAAATTTTGGCAGTTATCGATGGAAAGGTAGACAACTCTTTTGAAAGAATCAAAGAGGCAAAAATTGAAAAAGTGAAAATACTGTTTTATGGAGAGAATAGAGGCAAGTCCTATGCTATTCGTCTTGGTATGCACCACGCAAAAGGGGACTACGTCATGTTTATGGACTCTGGAATGGAAATTGACACAAGTGGTATCTCTATGCTTCTGGAACACATGGAGTGGTACAACGCAGACATTATTGTGGGAAGCAAACGCCACCCAGCGTCGCAAGTGAAATACTCCCTATCCCGCAAAATACTGAGTTACGGATATTACCTATTTGTAAAACTTGATACGCTTGCAATCTTCTACCGTACTTTTATTCTTAGATATTACTCTTCGACACATCAACGACTCATTCTTCCTACAGATTTACAAATAATTGAGGGTTAATATGAATAATAAGAAAAAAATTCTTATTCTTAATTGGAGATGTCCAAAGAACCCCCTCTCAGGTGGCGCAGAAATGGTTACCCTCGAACATGCAAAAGTTTGGGTTAAAAAGGGATTTGACGTAACCTGGCTTTCAGGTGGTTATAAAAATTGCAAAAAAGAAGAATACATCGAAGGTGTCCGTATTTTTCGGTATGGAAATCCACTCTCTATATATTTACTTGCTCCAATATTGTATTGGTTTAAGTGGCATGGTAAATTTGATTTAGTTATTGATGAAATACATGGACTTCCATTTTTTACTCCACTATACGTAAAAGGCCCAATAATTGCTTTCATTCATGAAGTTGCAGATAAAATTTGGGACTATATGTTTACTTTTCCAATAAGTTGGTTAGGAAAATGGCTTGAATCTCACTATTTTAAACTGTACAAAAATATTTCATTTTGGACTGATGCTGACTCAACTATTGAAGAATTAGTCCCAATGGGAATACGTAAAAAAGATTGTATCGCTATCAACTGCCCCGCTTCTAATAGTGCTATATCTGAGCTACCAAAAAAAGAGGAAATACCTACCTTCATTTTTGTAAGTAGGCTTGTGCGGATGAAGAGCGTAGAAGAAGTTATTGAAGCGTTTTTTTATATTCAAAAAGAGTTACCAAATGCACAATTATGGATTGTGGGGGATGGAGACAAAGTCTACTATGAGGAACTGGTAAATAAGGTAAAAAACTACTCTATCTCGAATAAAGTTACATTCTACGGAAGAGTTTCCAATGAAAAAAAGCTTGAACTAATGAAAAGATCACACGTACATTTGCTCGGAATTAAAGTTCATGCAGGATGGTGCTTAGTTGTAATTGAAGCGGCAAGCCAAGGCACTCCTAGTGTTGTCTATTACACTTCAGGCTTGAGAGATGCGGTAAAAAATGATAAGACAGGCATTGTCTTACAACAAAACAACCCAAAAGAAATGGCCAAACAAGCAGTTTTACTTTTTAAAAATAAAGAGAGATACATCTTGTTTCAAAATGCAGGATTACTGTGGGCAAAAAGTCTCACATGGGAAAAAGCCACAGAACAAAGCCTCAAACTCATTGAAAGTAAGTTTAACGTGTAAATTAGATTGTTAAATTTGTATAATATGAGCTTAAACTCGTCCAAGATAGTAAAAAATATATGAAGGAGTTATATTTGAAATTTAAAGTAGCATGATCAAACTAATTAAATCAACATTTTACGAAGAAGATAAGACGAAACAGGCTTTAACCAAATTTATTACAAAAGCAAAAATATTAAGCTTTGGACCTGAGTGTATAAAATTTGAAGAAAATTTTTCTCAATATCAAAAACGCAAATTCACTGTTTTTGTAAATAGCGGAAGTTCTGCAAATCTCGCAATTATTCAGGCGCTTCTTAACCTTGGAAGACTAAAAAGGGGAGATCTTGTTGGGTTTTCTGCGCTCACATGGTCCACAAATGCAATGCCTCTTATTGAACTTGGCTTAAATGCAGTTCCTATAGATGTGGAGCTTGATACACTTAATGTCTCAAGCAATAAACTACTTGAAGCACTAAAACAGTATCCTATTAAGGCTTTGTTTATCACTAATCTTCTTGGATTTTGCGATGATCTAGAGGTAATCAAAGATATATGTAAAAAAAGAAATATTTTACTCATAGAAGATAATTGTGAAGCTCTTGGATCAAAATATAAAAATAAACTACTGGGAAATTTTGGTCTCGCAAGCACTTTCTCTTTCTATGTTGGCCACCATATGTCAACCATTGAAGGCGGTGCTATCTGCACTGATGACGAAGAGCTTGCAACTATGCTTAAGCTTGTAAGAGCTCATGGATGGGATAGAAATCTATCACTGAGCAATCAAAAGGCAATCCGAGATAAATATCAAGTAAACTCTACTTTCTATTCTCGGTATACGTTTTATGATCTTGGATACAATTTCAGACCTACAGAAATTAATGGTTTCATAGGAAATGTACAAATTACGTATTTAGATGCGATTTTGGAAAAAAGAAATAAGAACTTTGTTGAAGTTTCAGATAGAATATATAAAAAAACTGATCTCTACATTCCCATTCGCTACTCTCACATGGACTTTCATTCAAACTTTGCTGTTCCCGTTATTTGCGTCTCTCCAAAAGTAAGAGATGAGCTTGTTAAAAGGTGTGAGGGAATAGTTGAAATACGACCCATTGTGGGAGGAGACATGACGCAACAACCATTCTTCAATAAATACATGCAAAAATACACGCATATGGGAAAGCAATCTAATGCAGATATTATCCACAAGCAGGGCCTGTACTTTGGAAATAATCCAGAGCTTACTCGTAAGGAAATTGTTTCGATAATAAAATTATTTTGCACAGATCCATTATGAAAACTGCTCTCATTACGGGCGCTCTTGGTCAGGATGGCTTCTTTCTTGTAAAGAAGCTTCTTGAATCGGGAAACTATCATATTATCTGCACCAGTAGGTCCTTTAAGCAAAATATTAATAGTGTATATAAACATGAAAATATCGACTTAGAGTTGTTAGACATTGAAAATGAATGTGCAATTTTTAATACAGTAAAAAAATATAAACCAGATGAACTTTATCATCTTGCAAGCTTCTCTGCGCCCATTCTGTCTTGGGACAACCCAAAGGATGTTATTTCAATAAATGGAAACTCAACAATGGTTTTTTTAGAAGCAATCAGGCTTTATTCAAATAAAACAAAGTTTTTTTTCCCTTCCTCAGGTAAGATATTTGGCTCCTTTACAGAAACCCCTCAAACAGAAGATACCCCAGTAGAACCAAAAGATCCTTATAGTCTTGGGAAATATGTTGGTCATCAAGCAGTCAAACTATATCGAAATAAATTTAGTATTTTTGCATGCAATGGAATTCTCTATAATCATGAATCACATTTGAAGAATGTAAACTTTGTTGTATATAAAATTTGCCACTTTGCACAATTGCTTAAACAAAAAAAGATTGAGTCTTTCTCTCTCCTCAATCTCAATTCAAGTATAGATCTTGGAGATCCAAGAGACTATGTAGATGCAATGAATATAATACTTCAACAAGACTCTCCCGATGACTATATTATTGCAATGAATACATCAATTTCCATCAAAGAAATATGTCTTTTAGTAGGTAAACTTTTGGATATCCCAGATATTTTGTCATATATTAAGGTTGAACAAATGAGTAATAAGCAAAATAGGATAGTAGGAGATAATACAAAACTTAAGAAAATTGGGTGGAGTCCACGATATAATACTGAGGATGCTTTGAGAATGATTTTAAACAATATCTAATGAAAAGTCGAACGCTTGTTTCAATAATAATCCCCACCTACAATAATGCAGAATCTATTGACAAGTGCCTTTTTTCTATAACAAATCAAACATACAAAGCTATAGAAATAGTAGTTGTAGACAATAATTCAAGTGACAATACGAAAATGATAGCAAAAAAATATACGAATTTAGTCTTTAATGGAGGACCTGAACGAAGCGCTCAAAGAAATCTTGGGGCAAAAAAAAGCAAGGGAAATTATTTATTATTTGTTGACTCTGATATGGCACTTACCGAAAAGGTAGTAGAAGAATGTATGAAAAAAATATTGTCAAAAAAATATATATGTGCTCTCGTCATTCCAGAAAAATCTATTGGAATTGGTTATTGGGCTCAATGTAAAGCACTTGAAAGAAGCTATTATGTTGGAATCAATTGGATTGAAGCTGCACGATTATTTAATCGAGATATATTTTTTCAACTAAATGGATATGATGAAAAAAATACTGGAACAGAAGACTACGATTTACCACAAAGGCTTATCAAACTAAAAGGAAAAGATAGTGTTAATCGAATAGAAGAGTATATAGTTCATAATGAAGGTAAACTTTCATTAACTAAAGCGCTTTCTAAAAAATTGTATTATGGAAAAGGTCTAGATCGATATATTAACACAAATACTATTGCCTTTAAAAGGCAATCAAATATTTTTGCTAGATATATACTTTTTTTTTCAAATCCTAAAAAACTACTAGTAAATCCTTTAGTAAGTGTCGGAATGATATTTATGAAAACATGCGAGTTTATTGCTGGTGGACTGGGATATTGTTTAAGAAGATGTTTATAATGCCTATGAAAAAAATACTAATTATTAGTCACTCTACGAAAATAGAAGGACCGATTAACTACTATCACAATTATTTGACAAAAAATAATTTTGAAGTAATTAGTGTCGATCACCCACTTGGCGATTATAAAGAAAGATTTACGAGATTTGAGTGTACAAAACAAATAAAAAAAATATCACGGCTAAACATATTTGGTCCATTAAATTTGATAATAGATTTTTATTTATCATTGAAATTTATAGCAAAACATAATTTTGATATTTTTATTGGGGCAAATAATTTTGATACATTAGCCGGTATTTTTTCAAGATTTATTTTTAGAAAAAAAATAAAAAAAATAATATATTTTGCAAGTGATTATTCTGAGAATAGATTCAAAAATAGATTATTAAATAATATTTATTATTTAGTTGAATCAATTAGTTGTAAATATTCTGATTTGGTAATATCAAATACAAAAAGAGCGGAGAAAAAAAGACTTGAGTCTGGATTAGTTAATAATAAATCAATAGTCGTGCCAAATGGAGTTCTATTGAAAGATGTAAATTTTGCAAATAAATTAATAAACAAGCAGACATTTATCTATATTGGATCAATTACAAAAGAACATGGATTATATGAGTTTATAAATAAAGTATATCCAATTATGACAAAACTTGTACTTATTGGAGAAGGAGAAGAATGGGAAAAAACAGTCATGCTTTGTAAAAATAAAGGTATAAAGTTAGAGATATACTATAAAAAAAGTCATGATTTCTGTATAGATTATTTAAAAAAATTTAAAGGTATTGGATTGGCACCCTATAATACCAGTTCTATGTGGACTTATTATTGTTCTCCACTGAAGATATCTGAATACATCGCATGTGGAATACCAGTATTAATGTCGTCAGTACCAGAAATTTCAGAGATGGTAATAGAGAAGAGTTTAGGTGTTGTTTATTCAAAACTATCGTTAAATGATATCAGACTTAGTTTAAATGCATTTGATGAGTCAATGTTTTCACATAAAGCTCATAAATTTTATGATACATATAATCAAAATTATTTATATGAAAGAATAAAGCTATGATAAAAACAATTTGGTTAATCAAACAATCTATTTTATTGGATTATGAATTCCTACTATTGTCAAATTACGGTCTTGCAAAAAAAGGTATTTTTCTAGTCCAAAAGTACTTTCTTATTGTTAAACATTTATTTATTACTTTTTCTTTAGGAAACAATTATATAACTTTTAATGGAAAAAATATTTTTTATGACTCATGTTATGGATTTGCTGGATATCAAAGACAGCTTGTTTCAAACTCAAAATTTATCACCTTAACAAAGATGAAAAATATCAAAACTGTTGTTGATGTTGGAGCAAATGTTGGTTATTTTTCTTTAATGATAAAAAATTTTTACCCAAAGGCAAATATATTCTGTTTTGAGCCAATTCCAAAAACATATTCGTGTTTATATAATAACTTTATCAATGATAAATCAGTAAAAACATTTAACTCTGCAGTCGGAAGTGAAGTGGGTAATAAAAGGATGAGTTTTAGTGAAAGTAGTAATGCTTTAAGCCAAATCACAAAAGGGGGGGAAGTAAAAGTTACTACGACAACTTTGGATACTCTAATTAAAGAACAAAAGATTTCTAGTATAGATATATTGAAAATTGATACAGAAGGCTATGAATCTCATGTTTTGGAAGGAGCAAAAAAAACTTTAGCTTTAACAAAATATCTACTTATAGAAGTTAGTCTTACAAAAAATATAGAGTATTCTTTATCATATTTGATGAGCTTATTATATTCAAAAGAGTTTGAATATCAGCTTATATACTTTCGAAACTTAGATAACGTAGCCGAAGGGAAGACTCATAGTTTTGACTTCCTTATGATAAATAAAAAACTAACCTAATTACCATTTACTATTGAAAATATTAACATACCGTATATAAATAAAGGGGCAATTTGTTATTTCAAATTGTTTATAAAAATTGTTATACTCCTTTTTGCTACATACTTTCCTCTTAGATTTCTCTCAATTAACTACTATTCTATTTGGACAGATTTTCCCGGACTGTTTAATCTTAAAGTAGATTCATTAAAATATTTTCAA
>JAPLYQ010000082.1 GCA_026395475.1 Candidatus Roizmanbacteria bacterium
GGAGAGATCCCCACATATCAAAAGTTTCAGCTCCTAGTTTTTTTCCAAGCTTGATTGCTTCCCACATAATAAGGTTAGGAGCCATTACATTTTTATGGAGAGTTGATGATCCTCCATACAAATAATAGAAGTTCTTTTTAAACAAAAGAAGTTCATATGCTGCTAAGGGTACTTCTGCTAGAAATGCTACTAAGATATGCCCTTGTGAATCCTTGAGAGAATTCCAGATTGTTTGATGATAAACTGGGGAGTGCCCGTGATAATTTTGTCTTTTACAGGTTTCAAAATATAGTTTTTCAAAAATAGCATAACCTTCTGGATTTGAAAGTTCTTTAATGACGACTCCCTTTTTTTCAGCAAGACGAATATTATATCGAGTTTTTGACTTCATATTCTTTAATAGCTCATCTTCTGTTTTTGTGAGATCAAGTGTCTGTGTCCATTCTGGAAAAAGAGAATGGGGAGACTTACATATCTTTGAATTTAATGTTTCGAGTTTATTCCCGTCCTCATAAGAGATATAGGGCTCCATTTTGATAAAAAGTAAGTTATTTTTCTTACCAAACTCATAGAGTTGTTTTATCACCGTATCAGTAGGCATGATTGATCGGGGGAGATACCCAATAGAAAATGGGGAATAGGGAATGGGATGAATGGTAAATTGGAAAACATGTCCGTTTTCTACAATTTTTTCAACACGTGTTCCCATTTTTTGTCGGGCATCTCCCCATTCAACCGATTGCATTGGGTGATCTGCTAGTGTATTCATACTTGTATTGCTATTGTATCAAATAAAGCGGCCATAGAATCTCCGGCAATTGATGGATTGTCACTCATAATAAATGGATGTGTCATTGGTCCATAAAATCCACCATGATTTCCCTTATTTTTTTCAAATGCATAGACCATCTTATCTTTCACGTTTCCAAATACAACCAAATCCCCGTTGTTGGAGAAGGTTGAATAGTATTGAAATGAGTGAATAATCCTTTCAATCTCTTTGTGGTCAGAAATAGGGAATGGTGTGCCTTTTACTTCATATGAATTATCCTGTTTCAACACAACAGCGCCCTTTTTCCCATAGAGAATATATGATGAAGGGCTTGTTCTGACAAGTACCCATCCAAAAGCATCAGAAACAAGTAGTCCTTCGATGAAATGTGGGAATATGTTTCTTATTTCCTTTTCATGAATGCCATTTTTTAAATAGGCGGAAAAGTATAGTTGGAGAGTACTTCCTGCTGGTACGACATACAGTTCTTTACTCTCTTTATTTGGAATAAAGCCTCCAAATGTTTTAATAACAGAATAGCTTTCATCGTGGAGAGCTTTTTTTATATCAACAACACTTTGCTCATTATGGAGATCATAGGGAATACACTCTGTTTGTCCATGATCTGAAAGAAAAATAAGGTCATAAGATCGCTGTGCCTTTTTCGCAGAATGCACAATTCGTTTTACATATCTGTCAATGAGCCTCAGTGTAGAGAGTGTTGTTGGATGTGTGGGACCATGCTCATGTGCATATTCATCGTATAAAAGAAAGTCAACAAAAATTCTTTTTGTATTTCTCATGATCTCAATTTCAGTAAGGAAGCATGAAAATTGTCCCAGTACTATCCGTGCAAACGTTTCTTCTGCAGATTGACGATTTGCTCTCCTATACAGAATGATGGTTTTAAGTGTTAAATAGATTGTCCTCATTAGCTGGACTGGATAGAGTAGCGCCATTAAAAAATAATGAGCTGTTTTTAACAGATAAAGAGATCGTGAAAATGCAAGGTTTCTTCCAGACATGTTTAATTCTGTCGCTCCTCCTGAATATACCCCCATAACAACAGAGCCATTTTCTAGAAGATTCCTTTTTTTTACATATGCATCCTCAAACTCGGTGAGTTCTAAACTTCTATTTCCTCTAACGAATTTTTGTAATTGACGGTCAAACCAAGTAAACCCTGGAATGTTATAGTTATTCCCATAAAATAAAAGTGCTTCCGTTGCGGTTGTTGATGCCGGTAGCCCACAATAATAGCTACTCAACTTATATTTGCCGTTACTGAGTTTCTTTAACGTTGGGCAATATTTCTTTTTGATTGCATAATTAAGTGCATCAAAACTCAACCCATCGATGAGGATAATGATTGTGCCTTTTTCTTTACCAACAATTTTTTTGCTGCTTAATCCAAATAGTTGTAAGAATACTTTAAATATTATTTCTCTCATAAGATTCTACCAATTCATAGTATAAACTTTCAGTTTTTTGAGCAATCGTTTCCCAAGAGAATTCCTTCTTTTTTTCTAAACACCATTCTTTAATTCGATCGATCTCATTCTCATTTTTTATAAGAAATTCAATGGCTTTTGCAAGTTGTTGGACATTGTTTTGTTTGACCAAGAGTTTTTTATTTGGGTAATCTTTAAGAGCTTCTTTGAAAAGCTCATTAGAAAAGCCCACTATTGGGAGTCCGGCACTTATCGCTTCCAAAATTGTTATTGACCCAGCCTCATCCCTATAAGGCGCGCAGAATATATCCGCCCTTTTATAATACTGAGCGCGTTTTTTCCCTTTTATTTCACCAAGATACTGAATGTGAGTAGAAAGCTTATAACTTTTTATGTAATCAAGCATTTTATTTTTTTCTTTTCCATCACCAATAATCGTTAATGAGAATTTAACGCCTTCTTCTTTTAACATTTTCACTGCCTCAAGAAGTTGGAAGAGACCTTTTCTATGGACAAGACGTGCGACAAATAGAAGTTGAATCAGTGCATCAGTCCTTTTATTTTTGGGAATAAATGTATTTGTATCAACAGAATTATATAGGACACGTTGTTTTACAGATGAGTCACAAAGGCTTTTCCATCTTGTTTGAGTTATTTTTGATACAAATATTGCACCTCCTACATATTTGGAGAATGCATCCCGAAAGAAGGGAATTACTCCATTAATAAAATTGATGATTGAAGAATCATCCCAGGCGGTATGAAAGGTGGTAACACAAGGAGTTTTGAGTTTATTCACTATTGACCAAAATGCAAAAGGAACATATGGCTCATGTGCATGAATAATGTCATACTTATTATCTATCAGAATTTTGTCTATATCAATTTTAGGGTCAAGTAACAAAATATTTGCAATATTTCCATTTATGATGGGGACTTCTACACTCATGCCAATCGAAGTATAACTATCAAGCTGACTCGGCTTTGGTTTTGGGCCAAATATATCAACAATATGCCCTCTCTTCCTCAATTCATTTGATAGATGGTAGATATGCTCCTGAACTCCTCCCGCTGCAGATGGATCAGAGGAAAATAACATTGCTATGCGAAGTTTTTTCATTCGTGTATGGATTGTAAAATATGGAGTGTATTTTTCCCAGTCTCTTCCCAAGAAAAAATTTCTATGCGTTTTTTACCAAGAAGACTAAGTTTCTTTACTAATTCTTTATTTGTAATTATGGAGTTCATTTTCTCAACAAGGTCATCACTATTTTTAGGGTCAAAGTAAAGACAAGCTTCCCCGCCTATTTCAGGTAGACTAGAGCTAAATGAGGATATAACCGGACATTCGTGTGCCATAGCTTCCAAAAGTGGAATTCCAAATCCTTCATAGAGAGATGGCAAAATAAATGCGGCTGCCTTTTTATATAATCTGTCTTTCTCTTCCTCTGATACAAATCCAGGAAATAAAATAGTTTGCTTCATTCCCAACTCTTCTACAAGTTTGAATATACTTTCGTATAGCCACCCTTTTTTCCCTGCAATAATCAGCTTAAATTCTTTATGGGTTTTATAGAATTCGGCAAAAGCAGTAATCAAAACATTTAAATTTTTTCTTGGCTGTACAGTTCCGATATAAAGAAAATAAGGATAGGACAGTTTTTGTTTATGTGAATCAGAATCATGGATAGGATTTGTATATCCATTATAAATAACCGATATTTTTTCGTCCGGAATAGAATATTCATGGATAATGTCTTTTTTTGTTGTTTTCGATACTGCTATGATTTGCTGGCTGTTTTTTAATGCATATTCGGTCCAATTTTTTAACTGAAAGAGATCTTTTTTTAAAAATTCTGTTGGAAAATAGAGATAGGAAAGATCATGGATTGTGACGATGGTTTTAAATGGGCAAAAGCGAGGAATATAATGAGCGGGTGAAAAAAAGACGTCTAAATAATTTCCCAAAAATTTATATATCCATAAATGGAGCGGAAGAAATAGTTGAGACCAAAGGGTTGGTCCCCAAACAACCTTATATTTAAAATGTTCCGTTTCTTTTGGAAGCTCTTCAGATGGGTTATTACGCAAATAAACAATGAATTGCAAATCTTCCGTGGCTTGGGAATGAAAATATTTCAGTAGGTTATGTGTATAGACAGATACTCCAACTTTATGGATAACATTTGCTTCATTGCCATCAATTCCAATAATAGTTTTTTTCATAATTAATTACGATTATCTACACAATATACTCATCAAACCATCATAATATCTTTTCCATGTAAATTGCTGAGCATATTCAAACCCTTTATGTGCAAAGATAGACCTTGTATTTTCATCAGTCATTAGCTTCGTTAATGCCGATGAAATTTCTTCAATTGAAAGAGGGTTAAATAAAATTCCATTATTTTCTACAAGTTCTGCTAAAGAAGAATTATTAGAAGCTGCAACAGCTCGTTCATGCATCATAGCTTCTATCACTGGGTATCCAAATCCTTCCCAGAGTGAAGGATACACAAAAAATTGAGACAATTCATATAAAGCATGTAACTCAGTTTCTGATACATATCCTGTAAATTTGACTGATTCATGTTTTTTTTGACCGCTTTTGTTGTCCCATCCTTCAGGACCCACGATGACTAAGTCCCAATTGTTGTTATCTAGTTTGACGAAGGCGTCAATGAGTCGAGAAATATTTTTACGTGGCTCTATTTTTCCTACTGACAAAATAAACGGCTTAGTCAAATTATATTTATTCGCGACTTTAGAAAGAAATTCTTTTGAAGGTTTTTCTATTTCAACTCCTGAATACAAGGGGGTTATCTTATCAAGAGGGATTGAGAAAAAATGAGATACGTCTTTTTGTGTAGCTTTTGAAGGCGTAATAATAAATGAGGACTCTTTCTTAACCCAATTCATTCGTTTTTTTTGGGTTTCTAAAATTAATTTATGTACAGTTTCAGGATAACGAAGATATGCAAAGTCGTGTACGATTGTAGCCTTCTTGCACTTTGAAGGTGGTTCTGTCCAGTCAGAGCAAATGAAGACATCTAATGGGCCAGTAAAGGTCTCAATTGAGATAATGTGAAGAGTGTTCCAAATAAATGAAAGGAAAGCAGGAGGAAAGGGGAGATGTATATATCTATGCGAGGATCCTTTTATTTTATTTAAAAGCTCCTCATTTATTTTGCCACGAAAAGAAGAAAAAAAGAACGTCCATTTATTTGTCGTATCATACTGAAGTATGGTCTCAATAAGACCTTTGGTAAATCTCCCAACTCCAGTGCCCTCATATATGACTTGCGAAATGTCGATGCCAATATTCATGATTTTTTGATTTGTTTGTATACGATTTCCAATTTATTTGCAATATATTTCCAACTATATTCTTTGACTGCAAGATCGTAGGAGCGTTTTCTTATCGATTCATAGAGGTTTTCATCTCCTAATATTCTTAAGGTCTGTTCGACAAATTCATCAGGTGTATTTGCAATAAGGACATGTTTATTATTTTCCAAATTAAGTCCTTCAACACCAGTTTGAGATGAGATGGCAGGAAGCCCACTCGCCATGGCTGCTAATATTTTTAAACGTGTTCCTCCAGGACCAAAAATGGGAGCGATAAAAAGAGTAGATGTTTTATAAAGTCGGAGTACCGTATCTGAATCATCTTGCGCAAGACTTATTACTTCAATATTATCTCCGCTTTTAAGTGGAAGTTTTTTATGAGCATTTTGACCAGCAACAAGAATCCTGGCTTCTGGAATTCTTTTATGGATAATAGGTGCGATTTTTTCAGCAAGGATAGTCACAGCCTCTGTATTTTGTAGCCAATCAAAATTGCCGATAAAAAGAATGGTTGGTTTTTTAAGATTCTTTGGAGTTAACGTATTGACAAACATTTCGTCTCCCGCACAGTTAGGAATAATAACAGGATTAATTGTTGGCTCAAGTGACTGAATTTCTTTTCTATCTGCTTCAGAAACTCCACCAACAAGGAATGCTTTCTTCCAGTAATATCGTTCTGCTCTCTTTAATTTCATGATATCCATCATGAACAAAGGTCTAAGAAAAAAGGGAAGTGAGTTTACAAAATGTTGATATACCTTATACTCAATTGTTTGCTCAACTAAAAAAATAGGAGTAGTTGTGTTCTTAATATGAGGCATGATATAAAATGTCTCAGCATGGATTACATCAAATATTTCATTCTTTAATACGGTGTCTACGGCTTTCTTTGCCTCATTTGAATAATTTCTTACAATAAGGAAAGGGTCAGAGGAAGTGAGGGCTTTCCATATCGTTCTCACTTGCCATGGTTTTTCAGGACGTTTACATAGGATAATGTGCTTGCAATAATTCTTCAATGCAGGGATATACTGTTTATCTTTATCGTTTTTATACAAAGATATCAATGTTATCTCATTATTTTTACTTAAATATTTAAGTAAGTTTAATGTGCGAATCTGTCCACCAGACGCAGGTGGATAGGGAACATACGGAGTTAACATCAAAATCTTCATAGGGCAAACAAAGCAAATTGGTTATTTTCAAACAGCTTTTCATATTTTTCAAGAGTAAGCTTTTGGATGATCTCTCGCTTATCTGTCAAAATATATTTATACCCCATCTTCTTCATCTCGCCTATTTCACGGTATAAAAGAGGTGCTCCTTTTCTATCTGCAAGATACAACAACGTCGTATCACCCATTCTATCTGCAATTACCTTATCGGTAGGCTTTGTGAATGTTTGAATTATTTTTGCCATTAATAATAAATCCTGAGGAATCACATAATACCCTTTCACTTGATACCAAGAAAAAAGGAATGATGCTGAAAAGATAACGATAATAATAGGAGTTGTGAGAACTGGATGGAGGAACGTTTTGGTTGATTCAATAATAAGACCTACACCAAGGCCGATTGCGAGGGCAATTGCTGGGAACGCTATTACCTGATAATATTCGTGTTGAACGTTCCCACCTTGAAACACGAAGATGTAGATAAAACCTGCTGCAATAATACTTAATGGGAGTAATGTCTTTTGTTTTCGAATGATTCCAAGAACAAAAAAGACAGTCAGATATCCGCCCATGATTATATTGTTAAGTCTCTCATAAAAAATCCATCTGAAAAATGCTGGGCGCATGAATATTTCCTTTTGTCCTTCAGACGTATTTACCATTGTAAAAAGCCAGTTGCTTGCGGGGATTCCCTCAGGATAGTTAGTGATGTAGTATCGCCACATAAGAAGAGGAGCTGCCGCAAGTATAAAGTAGAGGAATACATGCAATTGTTTTGGAATGCTATATTTATATTTTCGTATAAACAGAACAAGAAGAGGAAGACCGTAGAATGCAGTTGTCGGTTTTATAAGAAGTGATACTGCAAATGAAATACTAGAAAGAGAGAACCACAGAATTTTTTTTCCTTTTGTTTTTTCTGTAGTGAAAAGATGGAGGAGAAAGATAGAAAAAATTGCCAACGATATTGCTGGGGTTTCAGGAAGGATCACCCGCGAAAAATAGACAAAAAAAGGCATAATTGCATAGGTGATTGCGGTGAAAATAGCTGTAGGTCTTCCAGCTTCTGCAAGTGCAAGATAATATAGTGATCCGATACATAAAAGAGAAAATAGCACAGCAACAAGCCGAGCCCATGTTTCAAGTGATAAAAAAGGCATTGCCATGTGAAGTCCGGCAAAAGAGGCGTTGTATAAAGGGAACTCAACAAAGCGCAGTCCTTTTGGATTATCTACGCCGGATTGAAGGTTTGATAAATCGTCATAGGTTGGCATGAAAAAATTAAATCCGGTTCGCTCAAAGTTACGTCCAACCGCCGCAGTGTCTGCTTGACGCCAAGAATGGAAGTCGGCAAGTGGGGCATCAATCTTATATAAGCGGACAACAAATGCCACTAATAAAATTAATCCTAAAATTATGAAATCTTTTTTTTTCATTTTGTTTTTGCATGTCCCACAGATGGGGAATTAGATAAATACCCAATCGCCATTCCCATGATCATCCAAAATATAAATGCAACTTTTGATGCCTCAAATATATCAATCATCGTTGCATTAATAAGGAGGCCGAAGAATCCAGACAAGACACCCCACAGAATAACTCTGTCAGTAGTATGTTTGAGTCCTGCAAAGAAAAGGGTAAAAAATAGTTTACCCAAGATTAACAGAAAGAGTGCGGTTCCCACAAAACCAAATTCTCCAAGCCATCGAAGGTAATCATTATCAGTTGCTTCCGTTATAGAAGAAGGTCCTTTTCCAAAAATTGGATATTTGAGAAATGCACGTATTGCACGTGGCCACTCTACCTGAAGGCGTGTCGCAACAGATATGTCAGGGATTACCGCTGACACAACCTTCATATTTGCGAATGCTTCGTTGACCAATCTATTTTCTTCTTCTGCAGTAAGAACTTTACCTGTTTTTTTTGCCTCATTACGAATATCATCAAGCAAATTAAGTTTAACTTCACGCGCATCTTTCGTATTAGTATCGATTGTGCTCACATCAACTGCTCTACTATCTGCACCATTTTTATCAATGATATAGTCGCCGATTGGCAAATCATCAGGTTGCAATCTTCTCGGCACAGTTGTTGTCCCCGTTGTTTTATCAATGAAAATCTGTTTTGTTTGGAATGTGCGATTGATACGTTGAGTCAAGTTGTTTGAAAGCAATGTAAGCCCAACTGTTGCAACAATAGTTATCAAGAGAAGTACCCATTTTCTAAAATATAATAAAAATGGAAGGGCGCTTAACACATATGCCCCATAGGAAACTCGTGAAGCGGTGAGAGCAATGTTGGAAAGAGCAAGTAAAAATACAACGTAATACCATTTATTTACCTTTACGGTAAGTGCCAAAAGCAAAGGCATGAAGAAAATAAGGAATGCTGCCAAGTCATAATGACCACCAAAGGTGGAAGAAATACGTGCCCATGAATCAAGAACGAGGAGATATCCTTTTGCATATTCTGGATTCATTGTCTGAACCGCTGGCCAACCTAAATATTTTTGTCCTAATCCGTATAAAGTAACGATTACGATTGTTGACAGAATAAGTCTTAGATAAAACACAACATCTTTTCTCGATTTTACTGATGCAGCAAAGACAAAAAATATAGACATGTACTCAATGCGTCTGAGTGCATTAAGGAACCCTACATTTCTGATGATAATAGTGTGCTGTACATAGAAACCTAAAATAAAAGATATGAATGTAGAAATCCAAAAAAGGACGAATAAAATAAGATATGTTCTATTCAGTGAAACCTTTTTTCGTAATAGTTGAATAAAAAAGACAAAATACACTAAAGCAACAAAAAAATCTTCGTATCGAATGGCGATATAGGTGTAATCGATCATCTGAAAAGGCAGTTTCGGAAAGAGTGGGATAAAAAATATATACCCAACAAGTAATATTTTAAGAATGTTATTGTCCAGCCACGTGAAAAGCTTCTTCATAGGTATTTTTCAAATAATTGTTATTAATTACAAATCCCAAAAACCAAGCAAGTCCTGCCTTTAAGCGTAACAGAAACCGCAAGAAAAATAATGCAACTTTTGAATAATGTTTTTTGTAGAAAAAAAGAAATCCCCTATACACTTGAATAATGGGGAACGTTTTGCCATTACTTGATGCTGAGCCAAGGTGGATAATGCGTGCCTTTGGATAGAAAAAAGTTTTCATCCCAATTTTTTTTGCTCTGTAAAGAAGGTCTACTTCTTCCATATACATAAATATTGTTTCATCAAATCCTCCAACTTTTTCAAAATATTCTTTTTTTGTCATAATTGCTGCTCCTGATACCCAATCAACCTGTCGAGTTTCTTTTGGTGAATTACGAGTAAGTCCCCAATAGTCACCTCGAAAAAATAATGCGCCAATAATCACAGGGAGCGTGTAGAAAGGAGCTGCAGAAGCTTGTGGCGTCATATCCTTATTAAACAGTTTTGGCCCAACAAACTGCTTTGTATTTTCATTTTTTCGATAAAAAGAGAATAGTTTATGAACTGCATCTTTTAAAACAATAGTGTCAGAATTTAAGAGGAATACATATTTTCCTTTTGCGAGCTTTACTCCTTGGTTGTTGGCAGGTCCAAAACCTGTGTTTGTCGTATTAGCAACAAATACGATATTTTTATGCTTTTTGGAGTATTCTGCGAGGTAAGTAGCAGAATCATCTTTTGTTGAGGCATTATCAATAAGGATGATCTCAAAG
>JAPLYQ010000057.1 GCA_026395475.1 Candidatus Roizmanbacteria bacterium
TAAGGTGATTTGATATACCTGCCAGTAAGACCCCATAAATCGCATTCTGATAGAAACAACATTGTTATTGTTTCCTTCGACGTACAGTATAGCGTCATCTCCATCTTGTTCTACTCGGGAAGTGATGATCGTCATAATTACATTTTGGGGTTGGTAGATAAATGCAATATTCCCAGATTCAACACCTTTTTTTACAGCTACCTGTGTTGCGGCATACAATGTGGGTCGCATGTTATCTGCCAATTTGAAAATGAGATTCTTTCCCAGTTGGAGTAAACCTCCTCCTGACGTTTTTTGGTTGTTATCTTCAATAGCTTTGTCTACGAGTGTATTTACGATAGAGTCAACATCAACATATTTAATAAAAGTAGGATAGTCACGCGCAGCAACAGCCTGATACATTTTGAAAAAAGAATACTGTGGTGTTGTCTGAAGATAGGTCCATGAAAAATAGCCAAGAGCTACTAAAATGAGAAGAACGATGGGAAGATAAAGTTTTTTCATTCAAGTACAAGTGTAGTGGCGATTGTACAGTCTGTCAAATTAGCCTCTGTTAACCTCGCAGGTTGACTGAGGCTAAAAAAACACTTACTTGGTGCTTGCCATTTGATCAAACTCATTTTTACTAATACAAGCTATATATATAAAGACAAAATTGTGTTGTATTAAACGTGATCCAATATTAAGACTTGATGAGTCAATGTTGGTATGATCTTGGCTGGGAGCAGCAATTGAACATTTTGTTCCTACACTATTTTCATATGCAACAAAATTAAGGTCAGATAAGTTATCAAACCCTCCCGAAACTCTTAAATGGTTTAAAGTACTATTTTTTACAAATCCACTTCTTTCAAAAACCTTTTGGAGGTTGGAATAAAGTGTGGTTACATATTCAGCTTTAGTCGGGTCAATAGCTTTTGTGTCTTCAGGCTTGAGTGGAATCCCGATGTTTACGTGATTTTGAACCTTAGAGAGATTTATCGGTTTTCCCGTTTTATCGGTCCAAAAAAACAAGTCTCTAAAATTGGGGTCTACCGCATAATTTTCATTAAATAATTCTGGGATGCTACTGAGAGTTATCCCAAATGCACTCGTATCCAAAAATTTATAATTTGGGGGGATTGTTTCCTCAATAGATTTGTCCGTAGGGATTTTATACGTTTCCTGTACAAGTGTTTTATATTGTTCAAGAGATACAATCCTTCCATATGAATAAATTCCCAAGGGAATAATAACAATAAGGATGAGAAAATTTACAAAAAGGAATTTCATTGAAGAGTTTGATTTTTTAGCCATACATCCATTATATAGTTATTCCCCTTTGTATTTAAAGAAGAGAAATAGATTGAAGATAACTATTGGAATCATGAGACATAACCCCAAACGTGCGAAGTCATACATATGAAATCGTACTGCCTTAAACGCAAATGTTATTGCAAGCAATCCATAACCCAACACGGGGAGAAAGTATAAGGATTTGTTATGTTTTATTTCTTTTCTGGGGAAAAAGTATTCACTCGTTCTAAAAATTCCAGATGCAATAATAAAAACAATAAACCACCCCACAAAGTTGCCAATTGGTACTCCAAAATAAGACCCTCCCTCAAGCCACTTCCAATTGCCAGACCATACTGCAATTGGGTCCAAAAATAAGTCGAGCGCCACGACGATAAGTCCGTCAAGAAAAATAGTAAAAAGGAGTAGTGGAATATTTCCAGTTTTAACGTTTGGTCTTTTTTTCTTAAGCCAATAAAAAAATGAATTCACAATAGAGTATCCGGTATAAATAAATACAGACCAATATAAAATAACCTCAATTGGTACAGTAAATAATGTGGCTTGGGCCTTATAGACGTAATGTCCTCCAAAAAAAGTGCCATCGCGAAGTCCAATATATTCCATGATTGTCCCAGTACCAGAAGCCAACAAGACGAACAACAATGCCTTTTTAGGGGAGAGAGTAAGGATGGAATGAAGGACGAGGATAATGCCAGGAACTCCATATAAAAATAGGCGAAACCACATATTTGTCTCTTCCAGTTCTAGTCCAAGTAAGTCTCCGATAATTTTTATTCCGATTATGAAGACAAGAACATTAAACACTTTCCAAAGTAAGGATTCAACTTTTTTCATTAAAAATAAGTATATCAGAACAAGCGGTGTGTAAATTTAGCCTCTGTTAACTGACGCAGTTAATAAGAATTTCGGCAGACGCGTCGTCTGCCAAGGCAGCCCTGTTACTTAAATTGAGGTTGAAAAATCAGCTTATATAGCCTATAATATTACACTTATGGGAGAAATAGCAACATATCATTGGCCTCAAGAAGTCGCGAATGTAGAGAATAGGCAGCTTCGTGGCCTTATTTTTAAAGACATACAGGCAAAATCCAGAAACCCATCTTTTATCGTGGGTGAAGAAGTAGTTCAATTCCCAGCCTCACAGATGTCTACTAACCAATTTGCCAGCTATAGAAGATCACTCATTGAGTGGGGTCTGGACCCAGTCAACCCTCCACATGGAATCGACGGTCATGGGTATTCGCTTATGCTTACTCAGGTGTTGAGACACGTTTTGAGGGATAGTAAAGATTTAATTATTAGACAAACTCCTGCAACCTTAGACTTTTTGGAAAATAGACATGCAGGAGAATGGGGGCCTTCGGCAGATATATTTATTGGCCAACAAGCTGGAAATCATATAGTTCCACTTGCGCTTATTGATGCTGTGGCTGGAAGCAGGGATCGCAGTACAAGGAAAATACATTCAAAACTCAATATTCCAGTCATCAGTATGGCAGGAGATAAATTATTTGGTAATGGAAAAGATGCAGTATTCAGTTTTGGCATGAGTCCATCACCCGTTGACTATGCACAATCTTTAGCTCAAGCTGCGGGGCCAAAAATTCTCCATAAACTTGAGAGGATATAAATTATTTACTTTATTTGGTGGATTTCAAATGGTTAACTAATTTTTTTGACTTCTTCAGATTTTTCTGTGAGAATGGGGGATATGGAAAAACAGATTGCGATCACACAATATAAAGATTCCTACAAAGACCAAGTCATAGGGCTTGTGGGTAAGTGTTTGGTTGACCAGGAAGTCATACAAGAAAGTGACTTGCCAATTGATGACGATGACCTGCAGAAAATCCCGGAAGTGTACACAGGGAAAAGCAGATTTTGGATTGCACGTGATGGTGACAAAGTGGTTGGAACAGTAGGGATATTAGATAGGGGAGAGAACGTGGCAAAGTTGCGTCGCATGTTTGTGCAAAAGGTATATCGAGGGACGGGCTTGGGACAAAAACTTCTTGATACTGCCTTACAGTTTGCGAAGGAAACTGGATATACAAAAATAAAACTAAATACTCACACGAATATGAAACGGGCACACCACTTTTACGAGAAAAATAAGTTTGTTTTGATGGGGGAAAAGGGGAGTGGGTGCAAAATTTGTTATCAACGGGAACTTTGAGATCCCTCGACTTCGCTCGGGATGACTACCATTCTTATTTTGAGGGTTTTCGTGCTCGCATTTTTTCGTAGTACTGACTATTCACTAGCTTATCCAACATTTTCCATCGTTTATCTTTCACCACATGTGGCACATCATCTGGAATGTATTTGTATGCATGGGTCCCGCGACGGTTTGAGTATATGGAAATATATGCTTTATCAAAGTGGATTGTTTCACAGAGTTTTACGGTATTTTGAAACTCTTCATCTGTCTCTCCACAAAATCCCACAATAATATCAGTGGTGACATGAGCCTCTGGCATTTTCTTTTTGATGTTATTGTATAAATCGATATATTCTTGTGCGGTATACCACCTGTTCATTCGCTTTAATACAGCGTCATCACCTGACTGTACGGCAAGGTGGAATGTTCGTGTAATATTTTTGTGTTTTGCAATCATGTCGATCAGTTCTTCTGAGAAATCCCATGGGTTACTGGACATAAAACTTACCTCAGTAAACCCAATCTGTGCCACTGCTTCAAGTAAGTGAGGGAATAGAGTAGGGATGCGACTTTTTAATAAATGTTTTACGTAGACTGGCTTTTATTCTTGTTGTTTTTTTCCCGCCAATACGATGTCCGATCCATACGAATTTACATTTTGCCCCAAGAGCAACACTTTTTTATAACCACCATCAAATGCATGTTGTGCTTCATGAACTATATCATCAAATGCTCGACTGACCTCTCGACCTCGCGTATAGGGGACAACACAGTAGGTGCAAAAGTTATTACATCCATTGGAAATGGGAATATATGCAGTTTCCTTGTCTTGGCGGAGGGGAGCTAACTCAAACCCGATTTCTTCAAGTGGAATAAACTGGTCAGCGGCTGGCATTCTTCTTTTCAGTTCCTTCAACATCTTTCCTGTTTTATCTCGATGAGCCATACCCGTCATGCAGCCCGTAATAACGATGGTAAATTCCTCCCCATTTGACAACTTTTTTTCTTTCAAAGGAATTAAATTATTTACCATACCATACACTCTATTTTCTGCGGATTCTTTAATCATGCAGGTAGTTATCACTACATAGTTTGCATCTTCCAGTGAGGAAGCTTTTTTCATCCCTGCTGTTTCACAATAGGTAGCGACTCGCTCGGAGTCGGCGACATTTTGTTGACACCCAAATGTATGGATAAAATATTTTTTCATGATCTGTTTTTATTCTGCTTATCGACAAACATAAAGAAGAGACCAAGAAGAAGTGCGATGAGTACAATTGCGATAAGTTTGCCAATACCATTTAAAAATAAACTTGCGATCCCAAGCAGACAGGTAATCAACCAATAAAATATAGCGATACGACGTTTGCCCCAGCCAAGCTCCATGAGTCTA
>JAPLYQ010000111.1 GCA_026395475.1 Candidatus Roizmanbacteria bacterium
TTATCATATTTTTATTCAATTTATTGTTTGCAGCATAACAGCACAAAACAGACTGGTTGTGGTTGCTATCAACTCATTTTCACTATCCCTCTTATTAACCAATACTTCTTTCTTGGGTGATCCATGTACGAAATAATTGAATTTAAAAGTTATACTACCTCTACTCCAGCAAAAACGCCTTCATTCGAATCGGTTGATGATTTACTCACATATTTTGATAATTTAACTCAAGATTATGCGGACATTGAAAATACGATCTATATTTTTGGCAAGCAACTAATACCTGCTGATAAAAAAATAGGCAAAAGAAGAAGTCGTGAAATTATGTTGGAATCAACTCAGTTTGTAGTTTTGACAATTGATTGCTCTGACATCAGTGAAATTGATGCAGCGATGGAAAAAGTAAATAATTTTCATTTTATTTATCATGTAGTTGAAGATAATTACGATGTAAAAAAGTTTCATATTCATATCATTTTTCCACTTTTAGACTCTATTTCTCCAGAGGACTATGATAATAAAAAAGTTACTTATCAATTAGCAATAATATTGGGTATTAATGAAATGCTCAATGATGAGCCTATCAAAACAACTTGTAAGCATTATTTACCATTTTCATCCGACGGTGAAAAGAATCCAGTCTCCTGTTTGGTAAATACTGGGAAAGAGTGTTTGTCTTTAAAGGACTTATTTCCAGAGTTAGAGGGCCACAACAGAAGTGAAAGGAGACCAAGACAAAGTTCAGTTGTTAATATGACTCCTAATAATGCACAATCAACGGTAGTTGATGGCATTCAAGAACAACAATTAGTGGCTTCAAAAGGTGATGAAACAAAACAGATGATATCTGTTAATCCAAAACAAATTGATCTTACTTTAGTGCATCCAGAAATGGCAGAGGCATATAAAGTATTAAATAGTGCTTTTGGGGAACTACTTCTTTTTGTCAACAGTAAATTTTATTCTTACGGTGATGGTATATGGTCTGTTACCTCAAGGGAGAGAATCAAACAATATCTCATCCTAAACACTTATCAATCTACCAAGTCTTCCAAGGATGTTGAAAAAGTGATAGAAAGCCTAATTCATATAACACATAATGACACGTTTCCATCATGTGACTATCAGGTGATAGCACTTCAGGATTGCGCCATTCATCTTGATTCGTTTGAAATACTAGATCACAGTCCAGCTCATTATGCAAAAAGTAAACTCAGTTTTAGCTACAATCAATCTGCTGAATGCCCAAAATGGATAGCATTTCTTGAAAGTATTTGGGGTGGAGATCCCGATTACCAAGATAAAGTCTGTTTACTTCAAGAGTATATGGGGTTATCTATGACAACAATTACAAGTTTCCAAAAAATGCTGTGGTTAGTTGGAGAGGGTTCAAATGGCAAAAGTGTTATTTTTGACATCGTTAGGGAATTGATTGGTTTAGATAACTGTTCATCGGTAGCGTTCCAAGAATTTGCAAATCAATTTTCGCTTGCACAACTTGAAAATAAACTGGTCAATATTGATTCGGATAT
>JAPLYQ010000051.1 GCA_026395475.1 Candidatus Roizmanbacteria bacterium
TTCAATGATCGACTACTATTTTTATCCAAAAAGCGAAACGATTTACTATGGATCAAAGGAAGACATAGTACTTCCATCTCTCCACGATATCTTTTTAAATGAGTCTAATGGGAATATGTTTGATAGGCTCTATATTTATTTACAATTTTTTGGTAAACATACAACTGAGTTTGAAGAGATTCATATTAATAAAATTCAAACAGGTGACACGGTCCTCTTGTCTGATTCGACGTTTGCAAGGCAATATCTAGGCTATTTTTATCACAAGTCTCTCCGCAAAGAAAACAAGACCATACAGATACTTTATTCAAACTCTTATAATTCTGCAAAGAACCTAAGTAGGATTATCGATGGGGAAGGGATACGAGTAGTTGATATAGATACAAATCAAAACCTGCAGAACAATATCCAGTGTAAAGTAAAAGAAAATACTCAGAAAGGTTTTTCGCTCACTGCAGAAGAAATAGCCCATTTTTTTAAGTGTATACTTGTTACTGGGAAGGGAAGAGTTTCGGACATTGTTATTGAAATGGGGAGTGCTGAAAAGGAGTGGGAATAACTATGAATATATTTATTATTATCGCATTATTTGTTTTATCGCTTATTCTTGCTATTCGTTCAATGAAGGATCTCAATGTGCCACAGGAGATACACAGGATGATAAACAATAAAAAATACAAAGGGAAGATAGTCTTTTTTAAAGATAAAAAGGTGAAGCATTATTCTTCATCTTCATCATCAAGGTCTTCTGGCTGAATATCAAGCAACTGTTCTTCTTTTTCTTCAGTTTGTTCGGCAACCATTTTTTCCCAGTCATTCAAGGAATTATCATCTTCTTCTTCAGCTGCTGGTTCCTCGGGGTGTTCGGCTGTTGGGGCTTGATTGGTGTCGCCAATTTGCTCAATATTTTTTTGTAAGTTAATTGGGAAGGAAATATGGTGGTTAACAGATCGTCCTTTTTTATCTTCACGAATGAAGATGATTACTTTTGTGAAACTGACTTCTTTGATATAAGCGGTATAGGTACTTTTTGCTTTAATAAAAAGGATAAGACGCTTTGAGATGTCGTCAGCTAGTGTTCCCACATATTCGTCCGACTCAGTACGAATTTCAACTCGTCTTTTTTTTATTTTAAGTTGCATTCTTTGACCAATAGAAAGTTGGGCGAGAATTTGTTTTTGTCCAAGATTCGTTAAAGATGTCATTTTCGTTTTTCCGAACGATTCAATGAAAAGGTGTGGATCAAAAGCAGTTTTAGTTTGAGGCTTGGTTTTGCCCTGTTCAAGTATTTCAAGTTTTTCTAAATATTGGTGCGCAACACTACTTTTTGGTTGAAGACGTAGGGCTTTGTGATAGTATTTTTTTGACTCTTCATAATTTCCAGTTTGAAGATATGAAAAAGCTATGCGAAGAAGGGCTTGAACATTTTTTCGATCCAACTCAAGAATCTGAGAATTAAACTCAATTGCCTGAGTCCAATTTGCTTGAATGGCTGCATCTATTGCTTTTGTTTCTAATGTGTCGATTTCTTCCATATAGATTAAGGGATTTATTTATAAACTATTTCTTAGAATACGAAACAGTATAACATCATCTTTAGATTTTGCAATGTGGTAATATATAGACAACTAACAAACATATTTTATATTTGTTATCAGCAGTTTTTTGTTAGTAAAACCACTATGTCAGGACACTCTAAATGGGCCAACATAAAAAACAAAAAAGCTGCAAATGATAAAGTAAAGGGAACAGCTTTTGCAAAGATGTCCCGCATCATTACTCTTGCGGTACTTGAAGGGGGAGGAGTTACAAATCCTGACACCAACTTCAAACTCAGACTAGCAATAGAAAAAGCACGGGCATTTAACATGCCAAAAGAAAATATTAATCGTGCCATTGAGAGAGGGCATGGACCAGATTCTGCACTGTTAAAGGAAGTGGTATATGAGGCTTTTGGACCACATGGAGTTGCATTAGTTATAATGTGTTCAACTGACAATCCTACCCGTACTCATAATGAAGTAAAAGGAGTTATTGAAAAAAGGGGAGGGAAAATGGGGAGTCAGGGCTCTGTTGGATATCTATTCCAAAAATGTGCCGTTATGCAATTTGATCTTACAACATCTTCAGAAGATATGATTTTTGAATTTGGACAAAAAATTCAAGCATATGATATAGATGAAGGTGAGGGGAAAATCACTGTTTATTTTCCATTTGAACAGTTTGGGAAAGCAAAAGAGGCATTGGGCGGGGCAATTCATCCCACCCTTTCAGAGATAGAATATCGGCCCTTAAGTCGTGTACAGGTTCCTTCTGAAGTAGAGGCAAAACATATAATGGAGCTCGCAGAAGCCATAGAAGAACTGGCTGATGTACACAATGTATTTAGCAATCTTGAATAACTTTTATGATGATTGAAAAACGTATCCGATTTGTTATCTCAACGATAGGCCTAACACTGCTCCTTTTAATCTCAACATTCTTCTTTTTTGATAAGGCATCGCTCTTTATTTCACTCCTTATTTTGGTAAGTTATGGAGCCACATTCTTCTCTCTCTATGAAGGAATAGAAAAAATTGAATGGTACATGCTATTTCTTATGCCAGTATTACTGTCAGTAGCAATGTATCTTTTTTACTTTCTCTTTCCTGTGCGATGGTTGACTCGAATTCCATTCATACTTATATATTCCATTAGTATGTACGCGGTTCTTCTTTCCTCCAATATATTTAACGTTGGCGTTGAAAAGAACCTACAGCTCTATAGAGCGGGCTTTTCAGTTAATTATTTTATTCAAACGATGGTTTTCTTCTTATTTGGGAATGTTCTTGCCTCTTTTGTCTTCTTTCATTTGCGATGTCACTTCAACTGTACTGGAGTATCCGCCTTGATATGCATGTGCGAAAAGAGGTTCTCAATCATGCCTGGCTCACGGCTCTGCTTGTGGGTGAGGGAAGCTTACTTTTGTCATTTTTACCCTTGCAGGAGTCAATTTTTGCGCTTGTTGTAGCCGTGTTGTACTACTGCATTGCAGGCTTAACTCATCTTCATCTTGATGAACGATTATTTAAGCACAGTGTGCGTGAATATGCAACGATTCTTATCGTTATTCTTGCCATATTATTTCTTTCTTTAAGCTGGTAACCTTAGCCTCATATTAGGCATGTCCAGGTTAGGGGAGAGGGGAGCAAAAAACATACAAACGTGAATAATATGACCTATAGTATTTATATCCTATAATATATAATTTACTATAGGACTATAATTAAACGTTCGTGAAGGATTCAAACCGCTTGCTCTAAGTGTGCCCGAAGTAACCATTAGAGTATCAATACAAATAGTTTATACTTATGTGTAGTCAAACACCTTCTTCTCTGGGGAGAGATGTGGATAACTTATATCAATTCAGCCTCATTACTTCTACTTTAGACCGATATATCAATCTAAATCGATGTTATATATTGATATAGTTAGTACTAATAATTAGCCTCAAAACCTTCAATTTAGATTGATATTATGCTCTAAATCGAATACATACTCCAGGGAGTATAGTGGCTTTTCTCTTGCAAGGCGCTACTGATAAATATGCCAATTCTAGCCTCGAAAGTGGTAATTTAGAGCGATATATCAGTCTAAATATAACATATATAAAGCAACCGCAAACGATTACTTATAAGCTATGAAAGTGGTAGATGATAGTAAGTTATTTAACCAACGAGAGCTTCATGTTTATACGATGATATAAAAATGAATAGAGAGTTTATAAGGAGGAGGAGTGGATCTCTATTCCCCTGAATATATTTATATATTCATTTATTCAACCCCGTAGGGTTTTGGGAGATTTAGACATAAATTCCCGCAAAGAGAAGGATATGCATAACGTCGTATAATGTATCTTTTACGACGTTAACCACGGCTAAAAGAGGGGGGTTAGGTAATAGTTATATTCCAGATTAATTAATATATTGAGAGATAATTCTTTTTTATTTCACCTTTCCTTTCTCCTTACTTCCCCATTAATTCTCTCCCTATCTGTATGGGTCTTTTAGCGTAATTTTTAATTACCGCGAATTACCGCATTAGAGCGTTCTAGTAATCTAATTAATAAAATATTTATTATTAATTATTTCTCTGCCCTGCTCTGCTGCCACTCTCGTGAGGCTGAGAGAGTTTACTATACTCCTGTTTGTCATTCCCGCGCAGGCGGGAATCCAGACTATAATAACCTTATAAATGAATAGTAAAACTTACTATGTTTATATTCTTTCTTCCCACAGAAATGGAACTCTCTATATTGGAATTACAAACAATCTGATCAAAAGAATATGGGAGCATAAAAATAAACTCGTGGAAGGTTTTACAAATAAGCATGAGATTCATCATTTAGTTTATTATGAACTTCACGAGAATCCTGAATCTGCCATACCAGAGAAAAGCAAATAAAGAAATGGACAAGATTGTGGAAGCTAAGTCTTATTGAAGAAAAGAACCCTACATGGAGAGATTTGTACAGCGATATTTTGTAAAGAGTAAGGAAATCTTCGACTGGATTCCCGCCTACGCGGGAATGA
>JAPLYQ010000112.1 GCA_026395475.1 Candidatus Roizmanbacteria bacterium
TAATTCTATGACAAAAAAAGAAAAAGCTAGTTCTTCTTTCTATAAGAGGATCTGGAAAACAGCAGCACCGTTTCAAAAAAGTTTTGCAGTGGTAATGCTGCTAACTATTGCGATTGAAATTACAAACGCAGTACGTACCTGGTATATCGCTCGAGGAGTGGAACAGGTGATGAAGAATGATTTTTCTCATGAAAATATTGAGATGTTGATTGTAATTGCAATCACTGCATTTTCAATATTTATCGTAAGGAATTTACTTTCATTATTTTGGGACTCGTATAAAAATAAATATTTAGATTTTGCTTTTCCAAAGTATATGTCGCAGCTCTCGCTGAATAAATATTTGTCATTTAGTATGGGTCAGCACATGTCTCAGCATAGCTCTATAAGTCAAAAGATTGTGAGTGACGGACAGTCATCGTTACAAAATATTTTAGAGTTATTTTCCAATTCCATAGTTCCTGCATTGGGGAATTTATTTGTTTCTCTTTGCGTGTTGTTTTTTGTGAATTTTTATATTGGACTATCTGCTCTAATTTTTACTATTATTTCCCTTATTCTATTTAATAGAATAAATAAATGGTTAATACCTGACATTTTAGAACAAAATGAATTTTTCAGAAAAAATAATAAAAAGGTGAGCGAGGCTTATCGTAATACCTTCCTAGTAACAGTAGAAAATAAAAAAGATACAATTATTAAAAGATACTTAGAGAGTTATTATCTTTATGAAAACAAGGGAACGTCTATTTGGTTAAAATTCTTTAAACAATATTTTGGTCTTCGTTTTTATTTTGAATTTTTCCGATGGCTTATGTATGTAAGCTCAGTATTTTTAATTTACAAAGGTTTTATCTTTCCTGGTGCATTTTTGATGGTCTATATTTGGACTCAGAATGTGGTGGAGGGTGTAAATCAGATTAGTAACAGTCACAAAAGATTTTCTATGAATGTGGCTGATATACAAAAGTATTTTGAATTACTAGATAAGGAGCCAGAAATCGTTGACATTGAGAATCCTATTGTAATGAATAAATTTTCAGGAGAAATAGTATTTAATAACGTAACTTTTTCTTATCCAAAAAGGAAATCAAGTGAAATCAAAGATGAAGATTCTGATAAAGATTTTGAATCTTGTGTTGCTGTAAAAAATATTTCTTTTACGATTGAGAGTGGTATGAAAGTTGGAATTGTGGGTGAATCTGGTTCAGGTAAAACCACAGTCATGAATCTAATACGAAGGGCTTTTGATCCAACAGATGGTCTAATATCAATAGATGATGTTCCTTTGAAAAACATCGAACAAGCCAGCTTTAGATCACAGCTAGGGAATGTGGATCAAAATGTTCAGCTCTTTGATACTACTATAAAGGATAATATTCTTTTTGGTGTATCTGAAGAAAATATATCAAAAATTTCTGAATTTAAAATCAATAAAGTTGTGAAAATGGCTTGTATTGATAAATTTGAACACAAACTAGAAAATGGTCTGGATACTCAAATAGGGGAATACGGAATCAAGCTTTCAGGTGGAGAACGCCAGAGAATTGCAATTGCTCGGGCACTGATGAAAAATCCTTCAATTCTAATTTTTGATGAAGCAACTTCTGCGTTGGATACCAACAATGAAAAGCTTATCCAGGATGCGATAGATAATGCATCAGCAGGTAGGACTACTATAATCGTAGCGCACAGGTTATCGACAGTTAAAAATGCTGACAAGATTATTGTCTTTGACAAAGGTAAAATCGTGGGAGAAGGTTCTCATGATGAATTGATTAAAACATGCTCATATTATGCTGAGCTCGTAAAGAATCAGCTGAATTAATAATAAAACCCAAGTGAAATTTCACTTGGGTTTTATTATTAATTCAGCT
>JAPLYQ010000036.1 GCA_026395475.1 Candidatus Roizmanbacteria bacterium
TTTTTAACAAAATATGATGTAACCTTTTCTCTAAATCCTGAGATATATTCCAATCCTGGAATACAATCTCCAACAAATTCTTTTTCGGGTGAAGTGATTCCTGCGTATATAGACGGCATAGCATACGATGTAGACGGTAAACCCATAATAGAGGCAGTTGTTGGACTTTATCCATCTTATAGTGAAAATGCGATGTTTTATACTACTACCGATCAAAATGGAAAGTATATGATCGGATCTCAACACATTCCAGAGTCTCAATATTCATTACGTTATAAAAAAAATACAGGGGAAGTCGTACAAGTTGACACTTCCACTTTTATTAAACAAAATGTAGGATATTTTGTTACGAATGAAATCAAACCTTTTAATCAAAGAAAAGCAACCTTGATTGAAGAAAAAAACTCACAAGAATTATTTACTAAAATAGTAGGGAACAAGACCCCAGATATGACATCTGTTGCAAAAGGAAGCAAGAATAATTCTGGATTAAAAAATGAACTAAGAAATAGTACACAACAATCAAGCTCAACATTATTAGATTCAGCTCAAAGAGCTGTTGGCGCACAGGGGATCATCATTGGTTTAGTTATACTTATCTTGGTCATAATTAGCGGTGGAGTATTTGTAATACTGAAGTCAAAAAAAGCGCCAATGCAATAATGTAATTTAAGTAAAATCTCTACCTTACAAGTTACAAGTTTGACAAGGTTTCAATATCGTGGAGTATTTCTTTTGCATGATTGAAAACATCAACCTTTAAATATTCTTTTTTTATAGTTTGATCTGGGCCAATCAGAAAACTTATCCTTTTTATTCCCTCAAAGACCCTACCCATAAACTTTTTTTCTCCCCACGCTCCGTAGGCTTGAATAGTTTCTTTCGATTCATCACTCAATAAAGGAAAAGAAAGATGATGTTTTTCAGCAAATTTTTTATGGGATATAACACTATCCTTTGAAATACCGATAACGACAATATTTTTGGAAGTATATTCTGATGCAATGTCACGGAATCCACAAGCCTCCTTTGTACATCCTGGGGTATCATCTTTGGGATAAAAATAGAGAAGGACCCATTTACCAATGTAATCACTTAAATTATGTTCAACACCATCTTGATCACGGTGAGAGAATGCAGGGGCCTTTTTCATATTGATTATTTTTTATGTGTCTTTGACTTTGAAATCGTTTTCTTTGTTGGTGAATCTGGAAATGAATATTTCTGTTTTTGAGATAGATAAAAAACTCCACCTGCAGCAGCTATAAAGGAAATTGCTAAAACAATTGCTGTATTTCTTGAATCGGTAATTCCCGTTTGAGGGAGTGCTGTTGGTTGAGGAGGGAGAGTTGGAATGGGGGTTGGGCTTGGTCCAACTGTTGGAGTAGGGGCCGGAGTTCCTGTTGGTGTTGGCATCCACAAAGTACAAACCTCTGTTGAACCTGGATTTTGAGCAATAATAGTAAAGACGACCGTCGCAAATACTCCTGTTCCATTATATCCAGTTGTATTCGTTCCAGTAAGTAATAATTTTCCTGCGCCATAAGTCTTATCGTCTGCAACTACTGCGTTCATCGCTGCACCTGCAGCGGTGCTTACATATTGGAGTAAGGTTGAATCAAATGTAAGCCCAGTCTGAGTAGAGGTAACCGCAGTTCCTTGTGTATCTATATTAATTGTAAATGTAATATTTTGACCGCGTTCAAGAGTTCCAGCTGGTGGAACAAGATCAAAATTAACGGCATAAGAAGGTGTAACAAGAGCAAATAAGATAGATATTACAAAAAAAATATACACTCCAATCAACTTCTTACTCATATATGTAAATATAGTATTAATTTTGCGTCTGTGCAAGAACAATTGAGGTTATGGTACAATAAGGTATGAAAAAAGTACTTGTCTTTTTGTGTGGCTTATGTTTGGTTGGGAGTGTATATGGAGCGTCACCAAAAGATTTAATAAAAGACGGCACAGTCGTATACGACCTTCCATATGCAGGAATTACACCAGAAAATCCACTCTATTTTCTTAAACAACTTCGTGATCAAGTTAAAGAGTTTCTAACTCGAGATCTTATTCAAAAGTCAGAGTTTCTTCTTGTTTCCTCAGATAAACGAGCTCATATAGCATTAATACTTGCTCAAAAAGGAAAAACAAGACAGTCCGTTGAGGTGTTAGCAGATGCAGAAGAGAAGGCGATGAGGATACCTGCAATTCTGAAAGAATCGAAAAAACAAGGGACCACTCCTAGCGAAAAATTTATATATACACTAAAATTAAGCAATTCAAAGCATAGAGAAATTATCCAAGAATTAGCAAAAATGCTCCCTCAAGGACAAGATGAGGAAGTGCTAAGCGCATTGATTGATTTGAATCAGCGCATTGCAACAGAGCTCGAACGATTATAACTGTTGTTTTTTGCTCCATTTTTTGGTATAGTTTACTCTTCCTAACCAAGGAGAAAGGTAAAACACATGAAGAAAAAAAACACAACCCAAACTAACCCAATGGAGGCTCTCCTCCAGAAAGCGCCATTTGCACGCGTAAAGAAAAATGCAGATATTGAGGCAACTATCATATCCCTCTCTCGAAAAAATGTTCTTTTTGATATTGGAGCAAAAGCATATGCTTTGCTTGGAGAAAAGGAATTACGAGAAATTTCTACATATCTTCCTTACTTAAAAGAAGGACAGACAGCACATGTTCGAATCATTGCTGAAGAATCAAAAGAAGGCTATCCAGTAGTCTCCATGAGAAAATTCTTTGAACAGGGCAAATGGGAAATTCTTAAAGCAAAAAAAGACAAGGAAGAAGAAATTGAAGTTATGTGTGGTGAATATGGAAAAGGTGGAGTATTTGTTGACTTTATGGGTATACGAGGAGTTATTCCAAAAATTCAATTAACAGAAAACTTTTTAAATAGTCCAGAAAAGTTAAGTGGACAAAAGATAAAAGTAAAAATTCTTGAAGTCGATGAAAAAAAGAACAGACTCGTCGTTTCACAGAAGGTCGCTGCACTTAATATATCTCAAAAACAACTTCATGAAGAGTTTGAACGTATTGAAGTTGGTAAGACATACAAGGCCAAAGTCCTTGGTGTTTCTGAATTTGGTATCTTCTGTGAAGTAGCTGGAGTTGAAGGACTTATCCATATCTCAGAAATTTCATGGGAAAAAGTTATGAATCCATCTGGGTATGCAAAAGTCGGAGATGATATTGATGTCTCTGTTGTAGAAAAAAATACACAAGACTTAAAGCTCAATCTTTCCATTAAAAGACTTTCAATTGATCCATGGGAAAAAATCGAAGAAGCATATCCACAAGATAAGGAAGTAGATGGACACATAAGTAAATTAACTGGGAAAGAAAATTTAAAGATTGGGGATAAAATCAAAGCTTACATTGAAAAAGTAGACAAGAGATCTCGAAAGATGAGTCTTGTTCTTACACAAAAAGAGCGACCAGTGACTTATAGATAACCAGCTAAAAGTTTAAAGATTAAAGCTAAAGGAGGGTCAAAATGACTTTCTGATAGCTTTTTTCTTTGTCTTCTACTTTCAGCTTTCAACTTGTCTTATCCTTCGGTATACTGAAAGTATGGAGCAGCATGCGATTCCCCGCCAAATTACCTCATATGAGTTTAAGCTCATAGGGTTTATGACGTTGAAGCAATTTTTATATCTTGTGCTCTTTGGTCCTCTTGGGTACATTGTATCGGTTATTTTTCCGATTCCTTTTCTTAATATAATCCTTGGAATAGCAGTAGGTGTTCTTGGAATTGCTCTTGCATTTCTTCCTATTAACGATAGACCACTGGACATTTGGATTCGAAATATTTGGAAGCGCCTTAATTCACCTACTCAATTTACATACCATAAACATAATCAGCCTATTACATTACTTCAAAATCTCTATTTTGTATCAGATCCACATCATGTGATGGCCCATATTGAATCACAACAAATGTTGGCATCATATTTGGAAAAAACAAAACAAACAATACAGCCTAATCCTCAGAAAAAACAAGTGCTCCAAGCATTTCAAAATTTTCAAAACCCAGTTCCTGTACAGTCAATAGCCGCCCCTCCACTCATGTCTTCAACTCCTCCGTTAACAGCTACACAAGTTGCACAGGCATACAGTTCCCCAGTTATAACAGCTCCTCAAGAAGAGCCTGTTGCCACAACTCCATCCATTCAGAAAGAACATAAACCATTTTTTATTGGTACGGTAAAAAATGGGAAAAGGATTCCTCTTCCTGGGATATTACTATATGTAAAGAACAATGAAGGCGCACCTGTCCGACTTCTTAAGACTAACCAACATGGAATATTTGCAACATTCAATCCACTTCCACCAGGAGATTATATCTTTGAAATTAAGGACCCAAAGAGCTCCTATTTATTTGATACAATGAAAATTACTATCCAAGATGTCAATATTAAATCTATTGAGTTTTATTCTAAAGAGTTAATGTAGTTTCCTATGCCAGTACAAAAACCAACATCCCCAATAAAATCATCTACTCAGTCATTCACTGAGATAGAGGATATAAAAGATGATATAGTATTACTCAAAGATTTTTCAGCATCAGTGGTTATTAGTGTTGGAGCAGTAAATTTTTGGCTATTGTCGGCAGAAGAACAGTCATCCATTATTTATGCATATTCAAGTCTTCTCAACTCTCTTTCATTTCCAATTCAGATTCTTATTCTTTCCAAAAAAATGGACATTTCTTCCTATCTTGAATATTTGGAATCGGTAAAAAATACAAGTAAGGACGATCTTATGAAAACACGTTTGGGTAGCTATAAGGAATTTATTAAATCTATAGTGAAAAAAAACTCAGTATTGGAAAAAAAGTTTTTTTTCGTAGTCCCATTTTCTCCTCTGGAAATTGGTATTAGTGGAATGGGGAGTGGAATGAAGAAAGAATATGTTATTGCTCGTGCAAAAACATCGCTTTATCCAAAAAGAGACCACCTTCTTCGCTTACTTGCAAAAATTGGCCTTCGTGCAAATGTAATGCAAAAACAAGAACTCACAGAACTATTTTACAATTTATATAATCCATCGGCGACAGGGCGCATGTTGGCCCCAATTGACTCATATACGGATGTCGTTATGAGTAATAACTAACTATGGCAGGAGCATCGAAAAACGTAGTAATACCAACTGGCATGCAAAATGTGGGGACAGTGCTTGCACAAGGAGCTGTTTCTATAAAAGACATGATTGCCCCTTCATTTATTGAAGTGGATTTTAATCATCTTAAAATAGATCAAAAATATTATAGAACATTGTTTGTTACTGCATATCCTCGATATGTTTCTGCAAACTGGCTCTATTCACTCATAACATTTGACCATCCTCTTTATATTTCAATGTTTATTTATCCAACAGAATCAAAAACAGTGTTGGACGAATTAAAGCGAAAAATTGGAGAAATGGAAGCATCGATTGAAGGAGAAATAAAAGCTGGAAAAGTTGTTGATCCTACAACACAGGTTGCACTCGATGATGCTTTGTCACTCCAAGCAGAACTTGCCAAGGGAAGCGAACGATTTTTTCAATTCGGTCTCTATATCACAATTCCTGCAGATTCTAAAGATGAACTTGATAATGTAACAAAAGAAGTAGACTCATCGCTTTCTTCTATTCTCATTATTGCAAAACAAGCAACTCTAGAACATGAAGAGGGATTTAAATCGACAGTCCCAATGTTTTCAGACAAACTTGCTGTGTGGAGAAATATGGATACAACGTCGCTTGCTACCACATTTCCTTTTTCAACTGCAGCACTTACTCGTAATGAAGGAATCCTTTATGGCATGAATCAACATGATGGAAGTCTTATTATTTTTGATCGATTTACTCTTGAGAATGCCAACTCGGTTATTTTGGGAAAGTCAGGAGGAGGAAAAAGTTTCTTTGTGAAAATGGAAGCATTTCGACTTCTTATGATGGGAATTGAGGTTATTATTCTTGATCCTGAAAATGAATACAAAAAACTTACGGAATCTATGGGTGGTGAATTTGTAGTATTTTCTACCACATCACAATATAAAATAAACCCATTTGATCTAGTTGGAGAGATTGGAGAGGCAGATGAATTGTCTAATAAGATTCTTGATCTTCATTCTCTTATGAGAGTTATTATGGGAGATATAACCCCAGCTCAGGACGCGCTTCTTGATCGAGCACTTGTCATGACATATCGCAATGTAGGAATAACACAAGACCCATCAACATTTAAACTTCCTGCGCCACTACTTGAAGATTTATATAAGGTATTTATGGGTATGGAAACGCCAGAAGCAAAAGAAATGGCTGGCCGACTTGAAAAATTTGTTATGGGCTCTGCGGCAGGTATTTTTAACCAAAAATCAAACTTTGACATTAAGAATCATTTCACGGTATTTGGTATTCGAGACCTGGAAGAAAATTTAAGACCAGTGGCTATGTATATTGTGCTTGATTACATTTGGAATACTGTTCGCCGTGATGTTAAAAAAAGAATTTTAATAGTTGATGAGGCATGGTACTTGATAAAACACAAAGATTCTGGTGCCTATCTGCATAGTTTTGCAAAACGTGCACGAAAATATCATCTTGGACTAACGACAATTACTCAAGATGTAGAAGATTTCTTATCAACAGAAGAGGGAAAAGCAATCGTCACTAATTCATCAATGCAAATTATTCTCAAGCAATCAACTGCCGCAGTTGACAAAATTACGGACACATTTTATCTTACCGGTGGAGAAAAACATTTCCTTCTTTCCGCAGGAGTGGGAGAAGGACTGTTCTTTGCAGGACAATCCCACGTTGGATTTAGAGGAATAGCATCAGAAGAAGAACGATCGATGATAGAGTAATCTTTCTAACTACTTATTTCAAAGTATTATCACCTTTAATCACTTTGATTGCTTCTTGAACAGTGGTCATAAATTGAGCTGGGAAGATGATTGTTGAATTCTTTTCAACACTTATCTCAGCCATTGTCTGCAAAGTTCGAAGTTGTAAAGCAACTGGGTGAGCAGATATAAGGTCTGCAGCTTCTCCTAACTTTTGTGCCGCTTGGAACTCTCCTTCAGCTGCTACAATTTTTGCTCTTCTTTCACGTTCTGCTTCAGCCTCTTTTGCCATTGCACGTTGCATGTTATCTGGAAGCGTAATATCTTTGATCTCAACTGCGGTTACCTGGACTCCCCATGGCTCTGTATGAGCATCAATAACATTTTTAATCTGTAAATTTATTTCTGCGGTTTTTGAAAGGAGCTGATCAAGAACAAATTGTCCGACAACATTACGAACAGTCGTCTGACTTATTTGATTCACTGCATCATATACATTTTCAATTGCGATTACTGATTTCTTTGGATCGATAACATGATAGTATGCCACCGCTGCAATATCGATTGAGACATTATCTTTTGTAATAATTTTTTGTGTTGGAATTCCCATGGTAACAGTTCGAAGTGCTACTTGCTGCATTCTCTCTAATATTGGGATAAGGACAATAAGTCCAGGGCCTCTTACGCCAGTACATCGTCCTAAGAAAAAAATAACTCCTCTATCATATTCATTCACAACTTTTACACTCATAAAAAACAAAACGACCGCGATTATTAAGAAAAAAATAGATAGTTCCATATGAGAAAAGTCTACAGCGAATTGATTCTTCTGTCAACAAGAGTAGAAGTGGATGATATATAATAGTTCAATATGATTCGTACTCGTATTGCACCGTCCCCAACAGGAAAAGATGTTCACATTGGAAGTGTCGCTACGGCACTTATGAATTATGCGTGGGCAAAAAAGAATAATGGGAAGTTTATTATTAGGATTGAAGATACAGATCAATCTCGACTTGTCCCGGGTGGAGAGAAAAAAATGCTCACAACTCTTCAGGAATTAGGTATTATTGCGGATGAATCTCCATTAGTGGGTGGTCCATTTGCTCCCTATCGTCAATCAGAACGTCTTGATATTTATAAAAAATATGCAAAAGAACTTATAGATAAGGGAAAAGCATATTACTGTACTTGTACTTCAGAGCGATTAACTGAAATGAGAGCAAAGCAACAAGCAGAAAAGAAAGTTCCCAGATATGATCGATTTTGTCTTTCGCAACAAGAGACAGTAAAAAAACAAATTGAGGGTGGGATGAAATATGTTGTCCGACTTCTTATTCCCGAAACCGAAATTGTTTTTACCGACCTCATTCGTGGAGAAGTACGTTTCCAAAGTTCAAATCTTGATGATCAAGTACTTCTTAAATCTGATGGATTTCCTACCTATCATTTAGGAGTTGTGGTGGACGATCATTTAATGGAGATTACTCACGTGATGAGAGGAGAAGAATGGCTGCCATCAACACCAAAGCACATTATTCTTTACGATGCATTTGGTTGGGATAAACCTTTCTTTGGTCATGTATCACTCCTTCGTAATCCAGATAAATCAAAGCTCTCAAAGAGAAAAAATCCCGTATGGGCATCGGAATATATCGAGAAGGGGATCTTTCCAGAAGCGCTTTTAAACTATCTTGCACTTATGGGATGGAGTCACCCTGAAGGGAAAGATATATTTGATTTAGAAGAATATATTCGTGTTTTTGATATTAAAGATGTTCAAACAACAGCTCCTGTTTTTGACACAACAAAATTAGAGTGGATGAATGGAGAATATATACGACAAATGCCAATTGGGGAATTAAAAAACAAAGTCATCAACTATATCGGAGAAGGATATGATGAAAAAGTTATTGAAAAGACTATTCCACTGGTAAGAGAACGAATGAAAAAGTTATCGGATTATCTTCCACTCACAGAATTTCTTTTTAAAGCACCTAATGTATACGAAATTCCGTTAGAAAAATATAAAGAAACACTGGATAAAGTAAATGCAAAATTAGGATTATTAAGTGAATTTAGTACTTTAAAAATAGGGGAAGCGATGGTAGATGTAGCCAAAGAATCCGGTCTCAAAAACAGTGAATTCTTTCAAATGTTGAGAGTTGCTATTACCGGGAAAAAAATATCTCCTCCATTAAACGAATCTATGGAAATTCTTGGAAAAGAAGAATGTATTAAAAGAATAAAAGCAGTATAAATTAGGAATACAGTTCTTGCCAGTGTGGATCTACCTCTACAGTGACATCAAGATATACTTTTTTTCCGATTGCGAGTGCAATTTCTTTCCTTGCGTAACTCCCGATTTCTTTAATTTTTCGTCCCTCTGCCCCAATAATCATTCTTTTGTATCGATCTTCAGTAGTTAAAATGCGAGCTTTTACGTAGGTTAAGTCATTAGATCGATTTTTAATTTCATCAACAACAGCAGTTGTAGTGTATGGAATTTCTTCACCCATCATAAGAAATACTTTTTCACGAATAAGTTCTGCAACAAATGTTCTGCTATCAATATTCATTACTGGATATGGATTGACATGTTCAAGATTTTCTCCTTCTTTTTTCTCTGGCATTAACTCAAAAATTCGATTAAGAAGTGGGCCCAAGTGCATACTATGTAGCGCAGATATTTCAAAGGAATCGGTAAACTCTTCTTTCATAAATTCATACTGTGCAAGAAATGATTTATCTTGTTTATCGACTTTATTAATCACTAGAATTTTTGGTTTATCTATTTTTCTCACAATCCCTAGTACTTTTGCTTCTTCAAAATCACGTCGTCTTGTATGATCAACCATATAGAGAACAAGGTCTACTTCTTCATGAAGAGTAGCGAGTGTATTCTGATTTATTTTCTTTGACAACTTATCTTCTGCCTTTGCAAATATGCCTGGTGTATCAACAAATACGATTGTTCCTCGTTCCTCTTCAAGGAGTGCCTTAATAGGAAAACGAGTCGTTTGAGCCTTAGGGGAGGTAATGGCTACTTTTTGGCCAATAAGATTGTTTAAAAAGGTTGATTTTCCGACATTTGGTCTTCCGACAAGGAGCACTTTACCGCTCTTTTTCACACTATTTTCCATAGCTCTATTATACCAAGTGAAAGGTCCGAACGGAGAGGAGTATTTACTATATCAAACAACATCACTTGGTGGGTTTAAATCAACAGAATCAAAGATGAATTTTGATTCGCCGCTAGGCAATTCCTCGACATCTTTTAGCTTTCTTTGCATTTGTTTAGTACGTGTTCCAACTAATTTATCTATTTCAGAATCAGCTTGTCGTATTTTTTCTTGTGCTTTTTCAAGAACCTGTTCAAAATTTTTAAACTCAGTTTTAACTTCACCGAGAACTTTCCAAACTTTGCTTGACTGCTTTTCAATCATAAGAGTTCTAAATCCCATTCTAAATCCACTTAATGACGAGGCTAATGTTGATGGGCCGGCAACATTCACATGATATTTGTTTTGTAGTTTTTGTATTAAATCTGTTTTACGAACAATCTCTGCATACAATCCTTCGGTTGGGAGAAAGAGTATTGCAAACTCAGTTGTGTAGGGAACATCAATATATTTGTCATGAATATCTTTTGCAAATGATTCAATATCATCTTGCAACTTTTTCGAGAATGAAGCAATTTGTGCAGGGTCACCAACATCATATGCATTAATGAGTGCAATATAATTTTCCGTTGGAAATTTTGAATCAATAGGAAGATATACTGGTCCGCTCTCGTCACCTGGAAGTTTGATTGCAAACTCAACCAGATCATTACTCTCTTTTTTTGTCTTCACATTCTTTTCATATTGATCTGGGGTAAGAAGATCTTCGATAATATTTGCAAGTTGGATTTCTCCCATAACACCACGTGTCTTCACATTTGTTAATACTTTTTTTAGATCGCCAACTCCAGTTGCGAGGGTTTGCATTTCTCCTAATCCTTTATGAACCTGCTCTAACTGTGTTTGTACAGTGCGGAAAGATTCACTTAATCTCAATTCAAGTGTTTTGTGAAGTTTCTCATCGACCGTCTCTCTCATTTTTTCCAGTTTTATATTTGTATCGTCCTGAATTTGTTTGAGCCTATCCTCAATTGTTTTAGTCATCTTATCAAGCGACTGGACGTTTAAAGTTGATTGGTGTTTCAATTGCTCAGCAAAAATACCCAATTGAGTTTTCTGGGAATCAGAGGAAATTTTAAGACTACTTGCGAGCTCCTCTCTTGTTTGATGAAGGTTCTTTGAGTTTTCTTCTCTATTTTTTGGGAACTCATCTTTCATATTATGAAGCTCTACAGAAAGCTCTATAATTTTATTTTTTATTTCTTCTGGAAACTCAGTCTTTTTTCGTAATATGAAAAAAGCCACTGCAAGATTAAGAATGATAATTGCGGTTATAAGGTATAGCATTGTATAATTGGGGATTAATAATTCAGTAACAGTATACTGCAAATAGCGGCAAAAAAATATGAAAGGATTTATTGAATTCATACGCGAACAAGGAGTTATGGGGCTTGCAGTTGGATTTATTCTTGGAGGTGCAGTTTCAAAACTGGTCACAGCTTTTGTAAACGATCTTGTCAATCCAATTGTAGGCGTCTTTCTTGGTAGAACGGGGGAGCTAAAAAAAGTTTTTTTGCAGATCGGATCATCAAAAATACTTTGGGGAGATTTTGTGAGTTCTTTTATTGACTTTGCAATCATAGCCTTTGTAGTTTATTTTGGTGTGAAGATACTAAGACTAGAAACACTTTATAAAAAGAAAGGGAAATAAAGGTTTGAGGCAATAAAAAAACACTATCGGTTTTCAGTATAAAACTTATGGCCAGATAGTGTTTTTTTTATTGGTTAATAGCTGCGTCTACGATCATCTCTGAAACCACCTGGTCTGCGCTCTTCTTTTGGTCGAGCGACATTCACGATGATTTTTCGGCCTTCGACTTCTTTTTCGTTCAATTGTTGAATGGCAGCTTGTGCTGCTTCTTCAGTTGCAAATGTAACAAAGCCGAAACCTTTTGACCTACCAGACATACGATCTGTAATTACCATAGCCTCAACGACTTCACCGACTGATGCAAAAAGATCACGAAGGGAGTCATTTGTGATGCCCCATGGAAGATTACCGACAAATAATTTTTTGTTATCCACTACTCTGTAACACCTCCTTTTGATTATGAGAATTCCCCAAGAACCCGATCCTTACGGACGGAACCTTAGATT
>JAPLYQ010000053.1 GCA_026395475.1 Candidatus Roizmanbacteria bacterium
GTGTATGGCCAGTGCAGCAAGCTCATTCAATGAGTGAAGATATCGAAAAGAAAATAAGAGCGTCAATTCCTCAAGCAACTATCACAATTCACATTGAACCACTCGAAGACCCAGTTTCATGGGAAGATGCAGAGTTGGATAGGAAATAAATCATGAAAAAATTAGCCCTTGCCCTTTTTATCATTGGTTGCCTCTTACTTCTTTATTCCACACAAATACCTGACAAGAAAATTAATGCGAAAGTTATATTTATTAATCAAGTTAGAGGAAATGAGTGTTGTCAAAAAGGTTTATTAGAGTTTACAAAGCGTCAATTAGAGTTATTTAAAAAATTATCTCTTCCTTCAACTTTTGTTCTTCGATATGACGTACTTAAAAATAAGCAGTATCTTTCCCTTCTTAAATCATATGCAAATAACAATATTAATTATGGTATTTTCTTTGAAATAACTCCAAGCTTAGCAAAAGATGCCGGGGTGGTCTATAAGGGGACTGAAGAGCGCTGGTATCGTGCACAATATGCATATCTTGTGGGATATTCACAAGACGAACGAATTAAAATTATCGACACTGCAATGGCACTTTTTAAGGCGGAGTTTGGGGTGTATCCAAAAACGACAGCAGGCTGGATGATTGATACCTATTCTGCAGAACATCTCAGTAAGACATATGGAGTCGAGAATCATGAAATAACACGTGAGCAATGGGGTACAGATGGGTATGCTCTTTATGGTGGATCAGTCTTGTCGGTGTATGCCCCTTCAAAAAACTGGATCTTTATGCCAGGGTCCTCAGAAGAAAATCTATTACCACTTCGCATTGTCAGACAGACATTAAGCGATCCAGTTCACAATTATGGAGATCTTACGAGTGGGTATACTTCCCAACCTAATGACTATGGACGAACAAAAAGTTTTGATTATTTTAAATATCTTCTCAAACAAGTTGAAGGATATTCTCAACCCGTTGCGGTATTGGGCCTTGAAAATTCACTTGATAAAAAATATCAAGATATCTATGAGGGACAGGTTGCGTATGTATCAAATGTTATTTCGAGACAAAATATTATTTTTCCTTCCGCAATTACAGAAATACGAGATGTGAACTATGTGGTAGGCACTGATTTTTCAAATACATCATATAAGTCATATTGGATTGAAACGAATTACTATCGAGCTCGTTTTATTCTTAAAAATAACTATCTACAACTTACTGATTTAAGAGTGTTTGATAAAACAATATTTGACCCTTACTATGCATTTCCTAGCGGAGAGAAAACTGCCTATTGGGAGATTCCATATGTATTTGATTCCTCTCAAAATGGAATGCATAAGAAAATTAATACCATTTCAACAAAGACGGGAGAATTATTTCGCTTTTTTGGAAATGAAGATTGGATACGAGAAAGAACCAACCCAGTGGTAAATGAACAGTTTCTTCAAGAAATAAATGGGATACTATTTCCACAAATAAAAGAGGGCACACAACCATTTATCTCAGAAAAAGATGGAGTTGTTATTTTGAGCTATACGCAAAAAGATGGTAACAACATACAATTTACTTTTTTTGATAATCATTTTTTTGCAAAAGGAATACATAATAATGATTATGAAATAAAAGGTCAATTCGGGAAAGGAACAGATCTCAAGCAAGAACAAACAAATGATGGTGAACTTTTTACTCCAACTCTCTCCGTCGCTGCTTTAACGAAAAATGGTGCCGTTTCAAACAATCAAGGTATAGTAGATGAGAAAGATATCAATGTAACTATCATCTATAATGCTTCTTCAAGTCTTATTGGCCGTAATCCTGCCCGAATAGTGGTCGTATCAAAGGATTCTGGCGGTAATCCTGCGCGCATCAACAACATTAAAATATCACATGCAAATGGTTCTTTTGATTCTGTAAAAATTCATGAGACAGAAGGTCACTTGGGCGAGTTTGATGGCATGTACTATGTAGATATTGAACAAAAAAATGCAGGGACATATACGCCGATTCTTTCTTATAATTTTCAACACAAAACGCTCCTCCCCCTATCCTTCATTTTTGACTGCAAAAAGGATATAAAATCTTGTTTGCTTAGCCCACAAAAATTATTTAATTATCTAAAAGTTAAAGTTGAGGACATATTAAATAGAAGATGAAAAGGTTACTTTCAATATTAGCTATTATCACTACGTTTATTACCTTCTTTTATGGGGTGTTTAGTATGTACTATTTTTCGGACGACTTTAAGTTTTTGAGCGCTAGCAAAAACTTTGATCTCATTTCCTTTTTCTCCCCTATTCGTACGACTTTCTATCGGCCACTTCCTACGGAGTTTTTTTACTATTTTCTTCAACGTCTTCCCTACCCAACTGCAACAGGGCATATTATTGTTTTCTCAGTATTTCTTCTCGGAGTATTATTTCTCTATAAGACTCTTAAAATTATTACGAAGAATAATGAAATAGCTACATTTTCATCTTTTCTCTATCTCTTTCATTTTTCTCATACTTATCAACTATATTGGTTTGCAACTTTTCAAGAAGTACTTCAATTTACTTTGTTAATCTGTAGTCTTTACTTTGTATTAAATAAAAGATTTTTTATAAGCATCCTCTTATTTATTCTTGCACTATTCTCAAAAGAACAAGCATTATTATTTCCTTTTGTTGCTGGGTTCTTTTACTTTATTAAATACAAAAAACTTCATCGATCTTTTATTATTTATATTCTTCTTGATTGTCTATTTTTGGGACTTCAAATATATGTAAATTCACGTATGCCTATACTTCCCGAATACATTATTCACTTAAGTCCAAAGTTATTCATCAATAATATACTCTGGTATGGATTATGGTCTATTGGGTTTCCTGCAATGATGTCTGATTATATGAGGAGTATCATTTCAATCCCTTTTGGTGCTTTTTGGTACTACTTTAATCAGCCGACCTTTTGTATTTACTTTTTTGGGATGATCACATTCTTTATTGTGCTCACCTGTATGACAGGTTATATATTTGTCACCAAAGTAAAAGAAAGAAAATCTTTATTAATATATATGTTTTTTAGTCTTACTCTTTTTACACTATTTTTATTACCTGTACTTCCAATCATTCATAAATGGATGGTTCGTCTTACTATTCCACTCATTTTTATTTCACTAATTGCAGGGTTTATTCTTGCTTTTTTTTGGAAGAAAAAACGAACACAGCCTCTTGTTGTTTTTCTTGTAATACTATATCTGGTATGGAATTATTTTGGGATAAAACAACATGAGATTATAAGTACGTATAAACTTGAATCTTCCATAACAAAACATGCCACATATCTATTTAATGATAAAAGGCGTTTTGAGAACTGCAAAATGCTCTATGTCAAAGATCCTAAGAATATGAAGATGAGTTCCTGGGATGGGTCGGAGAAAATTGCTCTCACTTTTTCTGGTGATTCGTTTCTTTCCTATTATTTCCCTTTGAGAAAAGATTTAGAGGTTACATATGAATATAAATCCAAAATTCCTCCCGAAGGGAGTTGTACTGTTAACGTAAGTGAGTAGATTAAATAATATGAACAGGTCACAAAAAATAATTATCTGCCTTCTCATTTTCTCTTTCATCTTTCAAGTGGGTATGATGCTTCCCTACGCTCTGCCTCAATGTAGAGGTGGTCTTTGTGGCTTTTGGTTCCCTAATGGCTCCGCGGCGCACGACGATTCATGGACTATGGCAATAGCATCAGTTGCCTTTAAATCATTTCCTTTTCGAATGCCGCTCTATTCTGGTGCAATTCTTCAGGGGTATCATTTTATTTCAGCATTGATCGTCAATATTATTTCTTTGATAGGAATCAGTATCCATACAGTTTTTTATGGCATTCTTCCTCTTATTTGGTTTGCTCTCGTGACAAAAATTCTTATTGTTTTGTCACACAAGATTTCAAAGAAATTTACATTTATATTTTTATTCATCTTCTTATTTTTCTTCGGAGGATCTTTTAGCTATCTATTAATCTTGTATCATAAACTATCTTTTTTTGACCCTTTCGTAGTAACAGGAAGACAAGCGATAGATTATTTTCAAAGTATGCCTTTGGCTATTTCATTAATCCCTTTCCTTTTGTCCATTCATTATCTTTTGGTTTGCCAGAAATTTTCTTTGATAAAAAGAACATCGTATTTAATTAGTATTATATTCTTTGCATGGGGAAGCAAATTTTATGGTGGATGCGCGGTAGTAGTCATACTCGGCGTATATGAGCTATTAGAGCTATTAAAAACAAAAAAGAGATAACACCTTCTTTTTTTAAGTACAGTAATTGTCATTTCATTGCTTTCAGTGATTTTTATTTATAATCCCTTTTCTAATCAAGGGGGTGCGAAGAGCACATTTATATTCTCACCATTTGAAATTGTTCATTCTCTTATCGAGGAAAAAAATTTATTTTATCTCCCCACTATGACTCTTGCTCGCTACTCATTACAGGAACATGGTTGGGGACCACGACTTCTTGCAATTGAGATGTTTACTTGGGCGCTTTATATCGTGTATACATTTGGTATTCGAAGTATTGGA
>JAPLYQ010000075.1 GCA_026395475.1 Candidatus Roizmanbacteria bacterium
AATTCTTGGTAATTTACAGAAGATAAATTTATCAAGGGATGAGATAACCTCACTCCACACAAAATTAGGGGACGTGCTTACAGATGGTGTTAAAAAAGCACATGATGCAGATAATATTCTCAATAGATTGAGAGATGCAGGTATTGATGTTACAGACAGAAATAAAGCAGGCTTGATGCCATTATTACTAATGCTCATGTCGATGTTTGGTTTGGGTGGATTTAAAAAGAAAGAAGCTTAATATATTTGACATATTGACGAACGTATTAATTTTGTGTAGAGTTAAAATATGAACCCATTGGATTCTACTGTTACAGAAGAAGTGAGAAAGAGTGTCTACGATGATCTAGCAGATCTTATGATTGGAGCGGTAGAGCGTGAAGAATTAAGCGTTCCAGAAATGAAACAATCTGCTACTTATATTCTAGGAACATTAGATTCAATCAAAGATGAAAATCAATTGATTGAGTTTTTACATTCACTTGGAGCAAAATGGAAGACATACGCAATCGAAGCAGTAAAATTTGAGGGAAAAAAACAACAGTTTGTAGATGAGGAAAAAATAAAAGAAATTCAAGGTCGATTATCACAATTTATTCAAACTCAAAAAAATGGCAGAGCCAGCACAGCTTGATAGGCTATCAGTATTAACAACAGGTGGAGAGTCAAAGAGCACTCTTAGTGCAGAGGCGTCTTGGGGTGTGCGTGGAAAGGACTCAGTTCGAATTGCTACAGAGCTTAGAAATGTAAGACCTGCCGGAGGTAAAGAAACATTTAGAGCAAGCTTAGCATTAAAAGAAGGGGAGACTCGATTTAATCTTCATAACTCTCCCAATTTTATAAAAAGATTTGGTGGTGAACATGCAGGCGAACCAACAAAAATGAAGCCGGAAGAAAAAGCATCATTTCAGAAAGCAGAAGACGTTATCAAGCAAAACACACTCATATCTCTTTTCTTGGAAGCTAAAAGAATGCCCCCAGCAGCCCGAAATGCTCATTTGACTAAGATGTTAGGAGAAGTTGGAATGCCTACAGCCACCTATGCTGAGGTAAGAAAACAAGCGTTAGCAACTATAGCAAATAGTTCTGATTTTATTGCTATGTTTCCAGAGATCCAAGCAAATTTTGGATCTTCACCAAAAAATGATATTTTGCAGTTTATCGAAGACACACTAGTTCCAGCCGATGATCAACGGCTTGCATCAAGAATAGGTACTCGAACCCAAGAAGCATTTAAAAAAGCGGTGGGTCTTCCACTTGTTGGAACGGATGAGGAAAGAGATGCAATAGAAAAACAGGTCAATTTAGGAGAAAAAACGGTAACTGAAAAAATTAAGTTTATTGCAGATGTTTTGAAAGCAAGGGGTATCCAGAAGCCAGGCCCAGCAGATTTCACCGCAGCTGAAATTAGAGGGATTATAGCCGCAGGCGGAACGCCAGATGTTTCGGGGGTGGCACTCATCCAACAAGCATATCTTCAAAGTACGCCAGGAGCGACGCTAGCTAATTTTGAATCAATGAGAACATTTGCCTCACTTCCTGCACAAATTACAGAAGCGTCAGACAGAATAAAAGCAAAATTAACAGCAGGTCAGGCAATGACAGACTATATTCGTCTTCATCCAACTGATGATGATGTAATGACACATGCTGCAAAAACCTCACAAAGACTTGGATATCTGAGACACTATGCGCCAAGTGGTACAGAATTTGCAAAATATGAAAGATTTAGTAAAAACTTCCTTCCACTTTTGGAGCAAAACTCACTTACTACCTTAGCAAGTGAAACCCGACAAGCCCAAATGCAGCTTGAAGAAGCTAAAATTAGAAAATCAATTCTTCCTCCCACAACCGCAGATGTAGAAAAATCAAGAGATATTCGAATATTAGCTGAAGAAGATTTATTAGGTGAATTAGATGGTATTTTAGGACAAAGTATTAAAGACGTGATGGAAGAACGATATGATGTTATGGAAGAAAGAATGGATAGACTTATGCAGGACAAAGTAGATAAATCAGAGAAAAATGTAAAGATAAATATCATGAATCTCAGAAAGAAAATGAGTGATAATTGGATTAAATATGATCAAACAACAAGAAAAAAGACAATGGATAAAGATAAAATTAGACACGATGTGACTCATTTGACTTATGCCTTTGATAAAGATGTCGCTCTTAAGCAGCTTATTGCACGCGACTTATTTGGAGTTGCTCATTTTGACAGAATCAATGTTATTGATGGAACTGATATGAATACTCCCGCGAACTCACTTCTAACACCTGAGCAGATAAAACAAATGGACAGTGTTTTCAAAGAAGCGGGGACAGAATATCGAGATAAACTTTTTGCTGATATGTTTGCTGCACGAGGCACATTCGATAGAACACTCAATCTTGGGTTTGGTATAGAAGCATTACCTGGTTGGGCCAAACTTGGGTTTAAACGCGACGAATGGAAATACATGATGCAGAGATACGAACCAGATGTCACAAAAGCACTTGAGGCAAATCATGATGCACATACAGCGATGAAAACGCTCGAAGGACAAG
>JAPLYQ010000034.1 GCA_026395475.1 Candidatus Roizmanbacteria bacterium
GAGATTAAAAAGCTCAGAAAAATAAGCTTGTTGTGTTTTCGCACAAACTCGAGAGTCAGCCAGTAGTAGTATCGGAAATTCTTTACTCCGATAGACATATGTTTACTTTAAGAGGAAACTGATGAGTGACAAAACAAAGAATACGACAATTAAGACAACTGTGATTCTAAGCGTAACTTTTTCAATGCCGCGTCTTGTTTGGAACATCTCTCCACCGCCGCCCCATGCACTCCCAAGACCTGCCCCTTTTCCTTGAAGAAGGATAAGGCCTGTAATGGCAACTGCGACAACGATGTTTACGATTAAAAGAATGTTTTTCATAACTTAAGTTAGTTGATCTAACAGGTTAATTATACTCGATAGGGAGAAAGAAGACAAAACTAAATTACTAATATAGCTTATTGCCGTCTTTGGAACACTTATAACACTTATATTGAGACCATAAAATTGCCATGGACGAATGGAGAAAAGCCCATATCCACTTGATAGTATGTGGAGCAAAAATACATAGAGAAAAAATGAAAAAAGTCCAAAGGTAAGAATATTAAGAGGAAGGAATACTACTTTCATAAGAGGACGGACAAGCACAAATAATATGGTAAGAGCAATTGCCGCTTTCACAAAATCAAGAGAAGTCGAGGGAAGAATAAATCCTTTATTCCAATAGGAAGTCAAAAAAAGGGCAAAACAGGAAAAAATGAATATTCTAAATATATTCTTCATGATGTAATTGTACCAAATAGTGTAAATCTAGCCTCTGTTAACCTGCGAGGTTAACAGCTCGCCTTCGGCAGATGACGCATCTGCCTAGGCTACTTATTATCGATAAGAAACTTTTTGCCTCTCAAAAATTTGTGATATTTCTTCGCAAATCGGTGAGATTCATCTCGAAGCTGCTGAATTAATTTAAAGCCTTCATTATGAAGTGAAAATTTAAAGGTTTTAGTCTCCCCTTTCGCTAAAACCACAATTCTATCTGGATGCTTTGCTATTCCAATCAGCGGAATATCAATTCCCAATCGCTTAAGCACACCACTTATGGTGACAACTTGAGGAGTACCTCCATCAACAACAATAAGGTTTGGTTTTTTCCAGTCATTATCCATTCTTCGTGTTATTGTTTCGGTAAGCATTTTAAAGTCTGAAACTCCAGTTTCTTTAAGCTTGAATCTTTTGTATTCTGACTTGTCCATAATCCCATCAGTTGCCACTACCATAGATGCAGTTGCCTCTTTTTGCATAAGGTTACTGATGTCATAACATTCGATGCGAGAAAGATTCTGAGAATTTATCAAAACTGATTTTAGTATTGTATTAAGTTTTTGGAGAGCGATTTCTGGGTCATAAGCACTACTATATTCAAATCGTTCAAATGACCTTAGATGTATAAGCTGCTCAAGGTGAAGAAGACGATCTCTTAGTTCCAGAGCGCTTTCGAACTCTTCAGTTTGAGAATAACTCGCTATTCTTTTTTTTAGTTCTTCTAATACGATTTCTGCATTTCCTTGCAGAATTGAAATTACTTTTCGGATGTTTGCCCTATATTGTTTTTTTAAAGTTTTCTCTTCTTCTTTATCTTCATTCACAGATCCTGGGCAAGGATTGCAGAGTCCAATTTTAGAATAAAAACATGGTTTTTTTAATGGCTGTTTTTGAGTACAAAAAGGCACGACCTTTCTAATAGCACGAAGTAAAAAGCGCACATCTCGGGTAGATGAATATGGGCCAAAATATAACGACTTACCATCATTCTCTTTTCGTACCAACGATACTCGAGGAAATGAATCCTTGATTGGAATTTTAATATAGAGATAACTTTTGTCATCTTTCCAAATTACATTATATGGCGGGTGGTGTTTCTGAATAAGTTGAGACTCTAAAACAAGTGCATGAAGTTCCGAAGAACAGATAATAAATTCTAACGTATCACTATTTTCAATAATCGCTTTTTCTTTTTGATCAATATCAATTCGTTCTTTATGATTATGAACACGCTCCCTAATATTTAAAGACTTTCCAATATAAATATATTCTTCACCTTTCCGAAAGAGATAAATTCCAACTGCTTGAGGAAGCTCCTTAATCTGTACGTCAGTTATCATTTTTTGACTTGAACAAAAACCCTAATAATATAAACCCACCAAGAATAAATAGTGCGGGGACTATATATCCTCGGAAAGAGGTAAGAAAAGTAGGAACCTGAATTGTCTTAAGTAAGATTGGTTCTTTGTTTGAAGAAATATCAAATGTTACCTCTTGATATAAAAGTGATGATTTTGGCTTAAAATTAATTGTAATTTTTTTCTTTTCTCCTGGAAGTAAATGGGAGATTGACATAGATGGTGAGTTGATAACAGCATTATCAGCTTTAATGGTGAAGGGAATATCCCATAAGTTAATATTGCCACTATTTTTTATAACAAGATCAACGGTAAATGAATTATCAGCATCAGGAAGTGGGAATTGGGAAAGCTCTCCAGATATTTTTTGACTTTCAACTAAAATACTTGTTGTTGGCTCTATATGTATGTCTTGTCCTCCTGTACTTGCTTTATAACTTCCTGCGGGATACGGATAATCAGCTTTTTTTCCATGAAGAGCAAAAACGATGTGATTGAAATCAAATGAATTGAAGTAATCGATTCCCGATGTATCTTGCCATGTGGGATCAATAGGCACCCATATGTCTTTTTTAATGTCATAATATTCCACCCATGAATGAAGAATGTCGGATTCTTGTTGCACAGGTCGCAGTTCTTGCTCATTTGCAAAGGCAAACCCCTGCACTTCTCGAATATAAATACCTCGTTGTCTTGCTGAGGCAATGAGCAAATCAGAATACTCTGTACATACTGCCTGATCAGGCATACGTAGAGCCTGCGCAGCTCCCATTCTGGAATTTCCTTTAATGACACGATTAAAATTATATGTAAGAGTATCTATTGTATAGTTGTAGTGATCTTCAATATTACTTGATGTTATAGGAGTTTCATTATCCAACTTCCAAAACGCCTGAGCATCAAATAAAGATCGTTGCTCATCTTCAAACTGTTTTTTTGAATATGCTTTGTATTCACTTCTCGGAATAGTATAGACTTTTGCAATACCTCTAAATTGAATTTGTTTCTCTTCTTTAGGATTAAGGTTGTAACGAGCCATATAATTTCCATCACTGTCAGAATAGACAGAATCCGGAGAAGGAATGATAGAGTCGACAATTACTTTTTGATAAAGTGTATCTGGAGGAAATGCAATGTCGGTATAAACTTTGTAAATATTTGGATTAACAAGATGATAGGTGAGATCTAAATTATATCGCTGCTCTTCTCCAAAAACCGCATATATTGATCTACCCACATTATTATTCCATACCACTTTATCCAGAGTTATTAGGTCTGGAGTTGGTTTTGCAAGAGAAAGTTTATTATGTTTGCCTGGCGGAAGATAGACGGTGACTGTATGAGTGTCCCCATCTTTGCTTTCTAAAGTTGGAATAAAAACTTCCCATACTGAGCCCTTTGCTCTAAATATATTGCTTTGAAGAAAATCTAGATATAAAGTATTTACTTCGTTAAGGCCTGGTTTTGGCTCATTCAACTCAAATGTTGCGTCAATTGTTCGATCTTTCTGAACAACAACCGCATTGATAACTCCTCTGTCGTCTTTAGCCACAATACTCCCAATGCCGAATGAACGAGGGAAGGAAAGAGTAAATTTTTTAATAATCAAATCTGGCTGAAGATTAGTAAGTTTTATTGTGTATGATGTTTTCGTGTAATTCTGAGGATCGTTATCTTTAATAAAATACTCAATGTTATAAGAAGTACGAAAGTCTGCCGCAAAAGTGGGTTTCAAATATACAAATAAGACTGCAAGAAAAAATAGAAATGAGAAGAAATGTCTATAAAATTTATTGAACTTATTCATAGTTTTTTCATTGAGCGTAAAGCACATATATTTTGTTGGCATTGATTTTAAACGGTTCCTGCAAATCAGAAGCCAATAAAATATGTGTGCGATCACTCAATTTACTATTAGATTAACTCTTCAGATACTTTGCAGTATATGAACTCTTTACTTTCATGATACCATGAAGAGGACCCTGATAGAGCACTTCCCCACCACCATCTCCCCCTTCTGGACCCATATCAACAATATACTGACAGTTGTTAATAATGTCGCTGTTATGTTCAATGATGACTACTGTGTTTCCTCCATCAACCAATTGGTGAAGTGTATGTAATAATTTTTCAGTATCAAACATGTGAAGACCCGTTGTTGGTTCATCAAGAATGTAAAGTGTTTTTCCCGTATCTCTTCGAGAAAGTTCATGTGCAAGTTTAATACGTTGTGCTTCTCCTCCAGAGAACGTTGGAGCTGGCTGACCCAATGTAACATAGCCTAATCCAACATTTTTTAAGAAGACTAATTTTTGGTAGATGCGAATATGATTCTTAAAGAAATCTGCCGCTTCTACCACCGTCATATTCAAAACTTCATAGATTGTTTTTCCTTTGAACTTTACTTCCAGTGTTTCCTTGTTATATCTATGTCCCTCACAGACATCACATGTTATGTACACATCAGGAAGAAACTGCATCTGAATTTTTATGACGCCGGCTCCTTGACATTTTTCGCATCTCCCACCTTTCATATTAAAGCTAAATCTTCCTTTTTTAAATCCTCGTGCACGTGCCTCTAACGTCTCTGCATATATTTCTCGAATTTCATCAAACATTCCAGTATATGTTGCTGGATTGGAGCGAGGAGTTCTTCCAATAGGTCCTTGATCTACCAAATACACGCGCTCTATACTGTGCTGTCCAACAAGGCGAGTAAAGTCACCCATCGTCTCCTGATAATACCCATCAAGATGATATTTAAGTGCTGGATATAATGTCTCAGTAATGAGCGTAGACTTACCTGATCCTGAAACTCCCGTGATTGCTATCATGTTTCCAAGCGGAATTTTAAGGTCTACATTTTTTAGATTAAATTGTGTCGCTCCATGAAGTTCAATCCATCCTCTTTCTGTTATTAGTTTTCTTTTGGTAACAGGTATTTTTTTTGTACCAAAAATATATGCTCCTGTTAAAGATTTTCCTTCTTTTTCAATTTCAGGTAACGTACCTGCAGCGACCAAGTGTCCACCTTCTTTACCTGCCTTAGGACCAAGTTCAATCAGATAATCTGCATTCTGTATTGTTTCTTTGTCATGTTCCACTACAACAACTGTGTTTCCAATATCTCGTAAATGTTTTAATGTTCCAATCAATGCATCCACATCCCGAGGATGAAGTCCGATAGAAGGTTCGTCTAAAACATAAAGCACTCCCGTCAGTCCACTTCCGATTTGAGATGCAAGTCGAATACGTTGTAACTCTCCTCCTGAAAGTGTTCGAGCAGCTCTATTAAGAGTTAAATAGGCAAGTCCCACGTTTGAAAGGAATGAAACACGAGTACTTATTTCTTTTAAAATCATGGTCCCAACCTCTGATTCATATCTATTCAGTTTTACAGGTAATTCCTCTGTTATATATGCTCTTAAAAGTTTTACGGACTCATCACAAACATCCATTATGTTTTTTCCATCAATTGTCACAGCGAGTACTTCCGGCTTTAATCGTCTCCCCTTACACTGATCACATTGTTCTTCTCTCATATATCTCCCTACCTCTACTTCATCATTTCCTGTTTGTGATTCAAAAAAACGCTTTTCAAACTCTGGAACAAGACCCAAAAACTTTTCGTAAATAGCAGTGTCTTTTCCAAATCTGTTTTTTCCCACCACTCGATATACAGTCTCACACCCATATAATAATAATTTCAATTGTTTTTCGTCTGCATCTCCCAAAGGTTTATTCATGTCAATTCCCTCTTCTTCACAAAATTGTTTTAGAAGACGTATATACCATGTATCTTGGAAATACACTTTATTGAAAGGTAAGATTCCCCCTTCATTAATACTTAGTTTTTTATTAATGATTTGATCTGGATCAATTTTATAGATTGTCCCCAAACCTTTGCACTTTTCACATGCACCAAGAGGTGAGTTAAAAGAGAACATCCGTGGTTCAATTGAAGGGAGTGAAAGATTACAATTAGGGCAAGAGAAATTCTCAGAAAAAAGAATATCTGCAGTTGCTCTCAAGATAACAAGTCCATCAGATAAAGCCAAAGACTGCTCTGTGCTTGCAGTAATACGAGATCGCAAATTAGACATATAGATCTCATCTTTTACTTCCTTCTGAGATAAATTAAATGTCTCAATTACCACTTCAATGGAATGTTTGTTTGTTTTAAGAAGTGGGATATCATCTTTTTGTAAGTCAAATTCTCGCTTATCTACAATAACTTTCGAATATCCTTTTGTTCGAATATTATCGAATAAATCTTTAAACTCTCCTTTTTTTTGTCGAACAACCGGTGACAAAAGCATGAATGCATGAGGTTTTGATTTGTCTATCGCAACATCTGCCTGTGACGCTTTCAATATTCGCTCTACTATTTCATCCAAACTAAGTTTTGTAATTTCGATATGACAGTTTGGACAATGTGGGTGACCAATTCGTGCAAAAAGTAAACGCAAGTAATCAAACACTTCAGTGATAGTGCCGACAGTTGAACGAGGGTTGTGTGAAGAACTTTTTTGATCGATAGAAATAGCAGGAGAAAGGCCTTCAATAAGGTCTACATCTGGCTTTTCCATGATTCCAAGGAACTGTCGTGCATATGCAGATAAGGATTCCACATATCTTCTCTGTCCTTCGGCATACAACGTGTCAAATGCGAGCGAAGACTTTCCAGATCCAGATACTCCAGTGATGATAACTAATTGATCTTTTGGAATGGTGACATCAATATTTTTTAAATTATGTTGTCGCGCACCTTTTATTACTATATTGTTCATATTTATATTAATTTCCTAACTCTTTAATTTTTTCTCTCAACATTATCGCTGCTTCAAAATTCATATCTTCTGCTGCACGTTTCATTTCTTTTTGTAGTCGCTTCACTGTTTTTTTCTTATCAAATGGTGTCAGTCCATCTTTCTTAATACTTTGAATATATTCTTGATATCTCCCTTTAATTGGTTCATTCAACATTTCCAAATCCTGCTCTTTTTCGATGATACGTTCACGGATAGGTTTATATATCGTTGTTGGCGTTATATTGTGTTTTGTATTATATGCCACTTGATACTCTCTTCTTCGTCGTATTTCCTCAATTGCCTCTCTCATTGAGTTTGTTTCTGTATCTGCATACATTAAGACCTCGCCCCCAACATTTCGTGCAGCTCTTCCCATGGTTTGAATAAGGGCAGTCTTAGATCGAAGAAATCCTTCTTTGTCAGCATCTAAAATCGCAACCAAACTAACCTCAGGTAAATCGATTCCTTCACGGAGAAGATTCACTCCAATTAATACGTCATATTCATGTTTTCGTAAACTATCTAAAATATCAGATCTTTCCAAAGTCTCAATATCTGAGTGAAGGTAGGTAGCTTTTATTCCTTTATCTTTCAGATAGGAGGTCAAATCTTCTGCAATTCGCTTTGTCAATGTTGTGACAAGAATTTTTCCTTTTGAATCTTTCTTAACTCGTTTTTCAATTTCAATAACTAAGTCTTCAACTTCATTTTTTGAAGGCCTTACCATAATTTCTGGGTCAACAATTCCCGTTGGTCTTACCAATTGCTGAACAATACCCGCATGATCTGTTGAAATATTTTTATCGTCTCCTTTAAGTGCCTCCTGTTTTGATAATTCAATTTCCCATTCATTAGGTGTTGCGGAAGTGTAAATAATATGAGGAGGAATTTTATAAAACTCCTCAAATTTCATAGGTCTATTGTCATACGATGCCTTCAGTCTAAATCCAAAGTCTATAAGCATCTTTTTTCGTGCAAAGTCTCCGTTAAACATTCCTCGAATTTGTGAAACCGACATATGAGATTCATCAATGACAACTAAAAATTTATCACCATATGCCTGACGAAAATAGTGAAGAAGTGAATATGGTGGATCGCCTTCTTTTCGCCCATCAAAATATCGAGAATAATTTTCAATGCCATTTACGTATCCTATTTCCTTAATCATTTCCAAGTCATGAGTTACACGTTGTTTAAGTCGTTGTGCCTCTACAATATGCCCAGCTTTTTTATGCATTTCAACCTCAAACTCCATATCTTTTCGAATTTGCTTCTCTGCTTCGACAATTGTTTTTGGATCCGCCATGAAATGTTTAGCTGGAAAAATGACGAGAGACTCTTGGCTCATTGATTGCTTTCCGGTAAGGGGATCAAATTGGACAATTGAGGTCACAAGATCACTTTCGTATGAAACTCTATATCCAATGTCTTCGTATGCCGGATAAATGTCTATGCTTGATCCACGTTGACGGAACGTTCCTCTTTTGAAGTCAAATTCACTTCTATCATATTGAAGTTGGGCCAAACGAAATTGGACATCATGAAGGTTAAATGGTCCACTCACTTTTAAGTCCAAAATATATTTTCCGTAGTCAAGTGGAGAACCAATGTTATAAATACAAGAGACTGAAGAAACCACGATTACATCTTTTCGAGTAAGAATGTTGGTTGTGGATTGTAAACGGAGTTTATCTATTTGCTCATTAATTTGAGCCTCTTTTTCAATATAGGTATCACTTGCTGGAAGGTATGCCTCAGGCTGATAAAAATCATAGTAGGACACAAAGTATGAAACGCCATTTGTGGGGAAGAACTCTCTCATTTCTTGATAGATCTGCCCAGCGAGTGTTTTATTGTGAGAGATAATAAGTGTTGGTAGTTGGAGTTTTTGTATGACATTGGCTACAGTGAATGTCTTTCCTGAGCCTGTCACACCAAGCAGAACCTGGTTTTTCTTTCCAGACTCAATGCCAGCTACCAGTTCATCAATTGCTTCTGGTTGATCTCCTGTAGGCAAAAATGGTGATTTTAGTATGAACATAAAATAGGAAAATATTGGAACCAATCATTTTACCATAAAAACTGATACACAGTCAATGCGAGTTGAGACTACTCGTAAAGCAGGTGGCACGATTGAAGAGATCCCAAAATAATAATAAACTTCGCATTTTAAAAATATATTTAGTAATTCGAAGCAATATGCCAGGCATGTTGACCTTTTTGCGGCTGAGAGTTGAGAGTGAGGAATGGAAAAACGATGCAAAACGGCGCAACTGCCGGCATATGCAAGAATTACTAAAAATCAAATTACATCGTGCGATTTCATCGGAAGCACAAGAACAGAAAATACGGAGCATATTTCCATATTAAATTCTCAATTATTATGGCATAATTACAGCTATGGAAATCATAAAAATCTTAGTTGACTTCATCTTACACATTGATGTACATTTAACCCAGATCACAGCTACATATGGAGTGTTAACTTATGCAATTCTATTCGGTATTATCTTTATGGAAACGGGATTAGTTTTTACTCCCTTCCTACCAGGAGACTCACTTCTGTTTGCTGCAGGCGCTATAGCAGCACTTGGAAGCCTTAATATTTTTGTTCTCGTTGGGCTCCTTTTTCTTGCTGCACTAACAGGAGATACCACAAATTATTTTATTGGACATTTTTTTGGAAAGAAAATTGTAGCTCACCCTATTATTCCTATCAATGAAGAACATATTGAAAAAACAAAGGCATTTTTCAAAAAATATGGAAAAAAGACTATCATAATGGCTCGCTTTGTTCCATTTGTACGAACATTCACTCCATTTGTAGCAGGCGTAGGTCGCATGGGATATAGACAATTTATTTCTTATAGTGTTGTTGCTGCGGCATTATGGGTTTCCTTGGCAACGTTTGCAGGATATTTCTTTGGCAATATTCAAATTGTCAGAAAAAACTTTTCACTTGTTATCCTCCTTGTTATTCTCATATCTCTTGTTCCTATTCTATTTGAGGTTGTTTCGAAAAAATTGAAGAAAAGTAAGAGTTAATATTTGGTTTTATTAACCTGAGCAGTATGTCGAACACGCGGACCTTTGCACGGTTATGAGTTGAGGGTGAGGTGGAAGTTCAAGAGTGCAATGGCGCCGCTGTAGACATATGCGAAGGTTTCACATAATTTATGCTTTACATTGTTGGGACACCTATTGGAAACCTTGAAGATTTATCACTTAGACAAGCAAAGACTATCCTTACGGCCGATATTATTCTTGCCGAAGACACGCGAAGTGCAGAAACTCTTATTTCTGCAGCAGAAAGATTATTTTCCATGACAAGAAAGAGCGATCTTATTGTTGTATCTTATTACAAGGACCGAGAATTTGAAAAACTTCCTTATATTCTTTCCCTACTTGCAGAAGATAAAAATGTTGCACTTATCTCAGAAGCCGGTATGCCGCTTATCTCAGACCCCGGAGGACTTCTTGCAAATCATTGTAGAAAACATGGTATTCCATTTACCGTTATTCCCGGACCAACAAGTGTTACTACAGCTCTCGCTCTTGCTGGCAACTCCTCACATACATGGACCTATTTGGGATTTCTACCAAAAAAACCAAATGATATAAAGCGCCTTGTTGAAAAACTTAAACTTGTTCCCATATTTGAAAAGAAAGATCACGTATTTGTTGCGTTTGAATCCCCAGATCGATTTAACGACACCATGAAACTATTTGTAGAAGTAATACCCACATCAACTATCTCAGTCTGTAGAGAACTCACAAAAAAGTTTGAAGAAGTATTAGTAGGAACTCCTAGCGAATTAGCAGAAAAACAAATACGAGGCGAAATTGTGCTGGTAATCTCTCTATAAGTTTTACTGCTTTTAATGGGTAATGTTAGGTGGCACGAGTAAAGGGCACCCGGCAGCGCGCACAAAACTTCATGCCAGCAGGCATCTTGAAGGTTTTGGAGCACTGACGGGGGAAATTACGAGTGACAGAATCTAACATTAATTTAAAACTTGACTTCTTACTGAAGATAACTCATACTAATCTTATGCGCTTTATATTTGCTTTACTATTAACACTTTCTCTTGTTATAACTCCCTCAGTATTTGCCGATGATCTAATCCTTACTAACATTGGTGGCTTGGCAACACAAGGAAAGAAGTTTAATCAATGGTGGTATGAACCACAAAGAGTTGTGTTAAAGGGTGTGGGAAGTAAAGCGGCAAATATTGATATCACAATAGATGGTAAATTTAATACTATCCACTCAAGCACAACCGATGGAACTTGGAGCTATGACCTTGGCAATCTTTCTGTTGCTGATCATAGTATTATTCTTGGATCTGGAACTGAGTCGTACTCGTTTGTGCTTACTATTGGTTCCACAGCTCCAGCAGATATGAATACCACTAAGGGTGGTCTTCCAACGGCAGGAGGACTGCTTCCGCTTATAGGATTGGCCAGTCTCGCAGGAGTTCTTATCTATGTAGGATTTAGGAAGTCTGAGTCTTAACGAGACGTTTAAGCCATTTTTCGTCAATTGCTTTTTTTAAGTCAACTCCTTCAGATTGAGCTAGAAGCAGTACATGACACAACACATCTGCAACTTCATTTTCAAAATCACTTTTCAATTCTGTTTTTGTTCTATTTTTATGTCTACCTTGCCCGTTCATGGAAAGATATGCTTGGGTTAGCTCACCC
>JAPLYQ010000002.1 GCA_026395475.1 Candidatus Roizmanbacteria bacterium
CCTTTGTAATTATCTGAAGGATCTCCTGCGAGCGCTTTATAGTCGACAATTTTATTTGGAGGAACTCCCATTTTTTCCACAACTGCAGCCGCGGTATATACTTTTGTTTTAGAAAACCCAATATCTGGAGTAACGGTAGATACGTGGTCATTTACAAGTTGCATCATATCTTTGTCACCGGTAAGAATCAAAACTGAAAATCCCATCTCTTCTGCCTGTTTTGTAGCGGTACCAATAACATCGTCACCCTCATAGCCATCTAGTTCTACGTGCACTATTTTGCCAGCATCTAGTGACATTTTTACCATAGGGATTTGCTGAATAAAGTCATCAGCTATTTTTGGCCTTTGAGACTGGTATTCTTTGTGAAGTTTATTTCGAAAAGTGGGAGCAGGAGTGTCAAAGCAAACGAGAACATGGGTTGGCTGAAAATCAGCAATCGATTTGTATAAAATAGAAAAAAATCCATAGACAACTTGAGTTGGAATACCCTTTGCAGTTTTAAAGGGTGGAAGGGCATGATATGCCCTGTGCATGAGACCATTTCCATCAACAATAAGAAGAGTATTATTCATATATTTTCGTTGGAAAAGTTAAAACGTTGTATTATGCTTTTTGCGTTTTTGCTCCGACAATAGCCTCAAATTCGTCTTGATCGAGACTTTCTTTTACCATAAGTTCACTTGCAACTTTATCAAGTAGTTCGCGTTTTTCTTTAAGCATAACCACTGCCTGTTTATATGCAAGCTCAAGTATTTTTCGTATTTCAACGTCAATTTTCGCCATCATTTCTTGTGAAATTTGTGATTGCCCGTAATATGATTTTTCATCATTACCATAACTTACTGGACCCAAATCACTCATACCAAAATCAATAACCATTGCGCGTGCAATGTTTGTTGCTTGTTCAAAGTCATTGGAAGCTCCAGTTGTCATTTCATCAAACACAACTTCTTCAGCTGCGCGACCACCCATCATAACTGCAAGTCGTTGTAATAAATGCTTTTTTGTTTCATGAATCTTATCTTTTTGAGGTGGAATAAGAGTGTAACCAAGGGCCATACCACGTGACACAATGGATATTCTATGTACAGGGTCTGTTTCAGTTTGGAAATGAGTAAGGATGGCATGTCCGGCTTCGTGATATGCAGTAAGATTTTTATCTCCTTCAGTCTGCATTCTTTTTTTTGTTGGACCCATTTTAACCTTCATCGCTGCATCTTCAATCACGTCAAAAGAAATCTCTGTTTGTACATTTCGAGCTGCTGTAATTGCCGCTTCATTTAACATATTCTCAAGATCTGCTCCTGAAAAACCAACTGTTCTTTTTGCAACTCTATCCCAGTTAACATCAGCTGCAAATGGCTTTCCTATTGCATGAATTTTAAGAATTTCTTTTCTTCCCTCTACATCTGGATAGTCAACAACAATACGTCTATCAAATCGTCCTGGTCGCAAAAGAGCGCTGTCAAGGAGGTCTCCTCTGTTTGTTGCCGCCATAACAATCACTTGTTCATTTGGATTGAATCCGTCCATTTCAACAAGAATTTGATTCAGTGTTTGTTCACGCTCATCATGGGAAGGCATCATTCCAACAGAGCGAGATCTACCAATTGCATCAACCTCATCAATAAAAATAATAGAAGGTGCACTTTTTTTTGCTGTGGCAAATAAATCTCTTACTCTCGCAGCTCCAATTCCAACAAGCATTTCCATAAATTCACTTCCCGCAATTGAAAAGAAAGGTACACTTGCTTCTCCAGCTACTGCACGTGCCAATAATGTTTTTCCACATCCTGCAGGTCCAACTAACAAAACACCTTTTGGAGTTCGAGCACCCAGTTTCTTATATTTTTCTGGTTTCTTGAGGAAGTCGACGATTTCTTCCAACTCTATTTTTGCTTCATTAACTCCGGCAACATCTTTGAAAGTTGTTTTTGGGAGATCTTTATTAAATTTTTTTGCTTTTGATTGTCCAAAGGCGAATACGTTGTCTTGAGCACCTCTTGCTTGTCTAAAAAGAAAGATGAAGAAAGCAACCATAAGAACTGTAGGAATAAGATTGCCTAATAAATTCATAATTCCTGATGACCCCTGTGTATCTTTAATGACTATTTGTGTTTTTGAGGTATTAACGTTTGAATCTCTTAAAATTTTCATGAAACTATCATTAGGTTCTTTATATGTCATAGCATACGTGCCGTCCTTATAGTAAATCAAAATTTTGTTATCAATAATTTCTGCCTTCTTTACTTTTTGACCACGAATATCTTCCACAACCACATTAATAGATTTCTCTGGTACCGTTTGATTTATCTCACTACTTATTGAGCGGATTGCAATATATCCAAAAAGGAGAATAAACCCAATGATAAATACATTTTTCATGTTAAATTCGAGCTTAAATTGGGTTATTTTTTTTACAGGTTTTTTATTTGCCATGTGCCTATTGTAGCAGATGGGCCGATACTTTTCCCTTAAGGTATAATAGAGTATGAGCATAAGTACCGAATTACAGCGTTGTATCAGCATTCTTCAATCTGGAGGGCTTCTTGTGGCACCTTCAGACACGGTCTATGGACTTGTGTGTGATGCGACAAACGAAGAAGCCGTCAAAAAGCTCATTTCAGTAAAAAATAGACCTTGGGGGAAGCCAATTTCTGTTTTCACCGATGGATTTGAGATGATGAATTCACTTGTAGACATGGGGAGTCATAAGGCTTTGTTGCATACACTTCTTCCTGGTCCTTTTACAGTGATTTTACCCTCAAAACATAAGGTTAGTCCGCTTCTTGAATCAGAACGCAAGACACTTGGGGTAAGACTTCCGGCCAATGAATGGATCCAAAATCTTGTTCACGCTTATGGAAAACCTTTAACTGCAACATCTGCAAATATTTCTGGAAGACCTCCTCATTATGAGCCGCAAGGATTTATGAATGAGCTTTCAGAAGAAAAAAAGAAATCGATTGATTATGTCGTTGATCAAGGGAAGCTCCCCAGAAATAAACCTTCCACCATAATTGATCTTACTGGGAGCTCTTTGCAACTTCTGAGACAAGGAGATGTTCTTCCTGAATCAAAAAATTCATTTACTTCAAACAGTGCTCAAGAAACAAAAAAAATCGCCACATATCTTGCAGAAAAATATGCAAAACAGTGTGAGCAAAAACCAGTTGTATTTATTCTGGAAGGAGAAATGGGAGTAGGAAAGACAGTATTTGCACAAGGATTGGGAGAATTTTTAGGGCTAGATGATATCGTTTCCCCAACGTATGTCATTTATTACGAATATCCCGTAAAGAAAAGGTCTATTGGAATGTTTCTTCATGCAGATTTATACAACATTGAGGAAAGTGAAGAGTATGTCCATCTTGGGCTTGAAGAATATTTCAAAAAACAAACAATGATATGTATTGAGTGGGGAAATAGAATTGGTCCACTGTTTGATTTCGTAAAAAAAACATCTCATGTCGTAATCGTCGAAATGTCATATAAATCAGAAAAACAAAGAACACTATTAGTTAAAGATATACACGAATGAATATTCTTGCAATCGATACATCATGTGATGAAACTGCTGTTGCAGTGACAAACGGTAGAAAGATACTGTCTAATATTATCTATTCCCAAGTTCTCCTGCATCAAAAATGGGGAGGGGTTGTTCCTTCTCTTGCAAAACGAGCACATGAAGAACGAATTGATGGGATAGTGGCTTTGGCTGTAAAAAAGTCTTCTCTTCAATGGGAAGATATTGATGCAATCGCCGTCACTCAAGGACCAGGATTAGCTATCGCTCTTGGCGTTGGTATTTCTAAGGCAAAAGAGCTGGCACAAAAATATAATAAACCACTTTTAGGGATCAATCATTTAGAAGGTCACCTCTATTCTGTATTTGCTCAAAATAGCAAAGGAAAACCTGAAAGAGAAATTGTTTTCCCATACCTAAGTATGATTATATCTGGAGGCCACACAGAATTTATCCTTTGGAAAAATCATTTGGAATACGAGATGTTGGGGAGTACTTTAGACGATGCTGCAGGTGAAGCATTGGACAAAGCAGGAAAATTACTAGGATTAGGATATCCAGCAGGTGCCGTTGTTGAACGTCTTGCAGAAACTGTGAAGCAAAGTGATCCATACGAATTTCCTCGGCCCATGCTTCACAGCAAGGATTTGAACTTTTCGTTTTCCGGTCTTAACACAAGTTTTTATTATTTTTTAAAAAAAATTTCTGAGGAAGAAAAGAATACGAATATTGCACTGCTTGCGAGTTCATTTCAAGAAGCGGTTTTTGACACTATCATCCATAAAGCTGAAGATGCGATTAAAAAAACTGGGGTGCATAACTTGGTAATTGGTGGAGGTGTATCAGCGAATAAATATTTAAGAAAAAGATTCAGAACATTAGTTAAAAAGTACTCTGGCATTGTATATTTCCCAACCATAAAATCGCTAACGGGGGATAATGCGGCGATGATAGGGATAACGGCTTGGAAAAAAGCGGAGAATGGACTATTTTCAACTAATACCATTGAACGAGAGCCAAGAATGAAAATTATTTCTACTTGCAAATAAATAATGGATGAGTTAAACTAGCACTACCATAGTATATGTTAAAACTTAGCAAAAAATCTGATTACGGGCTTCTCGTCATTTCCAAGCTTC
>JAPLYQ010000027.1 GCA_026395475.1 Candidatus Roizmanbacteria bacterium
ATTTAAATGTTCTGGGTCTGCTTGAGAAGTAAGAATAATAAAACCTCCATACATAAGATATAAAAATGCCAAACCACCAGCGAGAGAGAATATAACATTTAAGAGTGCTTGCACAAAAGTTGGGGCGCCGGCTTGTCCAGTAAAGCCCACACTTGAACCAGAAGTAATACAGCCCAACATAGTAAATTGTCTCCCTGTTTTTACAAGATTTTTAGGAAGGTTGGTTGTTGGGTCAATAATAAGAGTGCTACAGGTACTTGGATCAGGTGTAGAACCTACAACAAAAAGTGTTGGATACAGACATTTGACGCAGCTTTTCCAGTCTCCTGGTACTTGTGGAGGGTTAACAACACAAGATGAACTTGGTCCGTTAACGACCGATGGACATAAACCACAAGCATCACATGTTGAGTAGCGATTTGCAGCGAAGGAAGTCTTAGAGAAGACAAATCCAAATAAGAAAACAGCAATAACCGATAGAAAAATCTTTCGCATGTATTTAGTATACAAGAAAATAAAAATAATTTTTTTATACATCTTTAACTTATTCTCCAGATTCTGTCACTCGTAATTTCCCCCGCCAGTGCTCCAAAACCTTCAAATTGCCTGCTGGCCGAAGTTTTGTGCGCGCTGCCGGGTACCCTTTACTCGTGCCATCTGTTCCGCTATTTAATTTAACTAATTCAACTATTTAACCAACTTGACCAACTTCGACTCTATTCGTTGGGTATAATGGATACATGAAGCGAGTATTATTTTTATGCAGTTTTTTCTTCCTCTTTTTCTTCCTCGTCTTTCCTTTACGTGCAGATCAATTAGATGATGTTACAAAACAACTTGAAGATCTTAAAAAAACATTTGCGGCCATAAATACTGCAAATCAAACGAATGAATCTCAATTGCAAGGCTTACAAAAACAACTTGATGGCATTAAATCTCAAGTATCAATTTTGGAGGGGCAAATAGAAACAAAACAAGCGCAAGTTGTAGAAGGGGAAAAGGCATTTGCCGCTCAACAAAAACTGTTAAATCAACGAGCAAAATCATATTACAAGAATATGGGTAAAAACTCCTTCTCTATAGTGAATCTTCTTCTTTCAGAAAATATATCTGAATCACTTCAAAATTATTTTTATCAGAAAACACTAGTAGACGAAGATAGAAAAGCAATTATTCGCATCGCTGTATTTATCAAACAAGTGGAAGATAAGAAAAAAGCTTTAGAAGTTGAGAGTACCCAATTAAAAGCAGTAAAAGCAGATGTAGACAAACAATCACAGTTCTTAGCAGGTGAAGTGGCAAAGTCAAAAAAATATTTGGGAGAGTTGCAGGGCCAGATAGCCTCACTTGTTGCTCAACAGCAATCCATTATTGCGGGAAGATTATCAAGTTTAAATATTTCGCGTTCTGCCAATACAGCAGGAAGATGTGATAGCGACTTAACAAATGGACGTGATCCAGGGTTTAGTCCACGATTTGCACTGTTTACCTATGGAGTACCAAATCGCATAGGACTAAATCAATACGGTGCAAAAGGAAGGGCTGACAGGGGTGAAAACAGTGAAGAGAATATTTTAAGGGCATACTACAATTTCGATAACATAGAAACTAAAGGGAATATACAAATCCGTGTAGAGGGTTATGAAACCTATGACCTTGAGGTCTACCTGAAGGGACTTCATGAAATGCCCGCTTCATTCCCACCCGCAGCTTTGAGAGCTCAAGCAATCGCAGCACGTTCTTATGCTTTAGCTTATACCAACAATGGAAGTGGATCTATCTGTGCAACGGAAAATTGCCAGGTTTTTGGCCCTCCAGGTGATAGAAATGATGCTTGGACACAAGCTGTCAGCGACACAAATGGAAAAGCCATGATTAAAGGAGGATCTCCAATAAAGGCTTGGTTCTCATCCACCCACGGAGGATATATATTTAGTTCAGCTGAAATTGGATGGAGTGGAACAGATTGGACAAAACATTCAAATGATTTTTCTGGATCAGTCAACAGTTTTGATGATCTCAAAAACAATGCATACGATAAAGAATCCCCTTGGTTTTATTGCGATTGGGGGTCTAGAAGTGAATATAATAAAACTGCATGGCTTAAAGGAGATGAAATGGCTGATATTATAAATGTGGCAATGTTGGCGTTAAAAGATGGTGGGACTATTGGAAATTTATATCAAACTGATAAATCAAATCCTGCAGGGAAAGAGACATGGGACGCAAATCGAGTAAAAAGTGAATTAAAAACTAGAGGAATTAACCCATTTAACTCTATCGACTCAATATCAGCAGGAGCAGACTTTGGATTTGGTCGCACAACATCGATCACAGTTTCTGGAGATGCGGGGTCAAAAACATTTGATAATGCGAGTGACTTCAAAACATATTTCAACCAACGAGCGCCAGCAAATATTCAAATCGTTGGCCCCTTGTTTAATGTCGAGAAGAGATAAGTTGAACAACTCCGTTATAGAGTAACTGCACTAACATCGTAATACCCGTCACTGCTAAGAAGAACGTTATCCAATTAAAATTAAAATGGAAAAATACAGTGACAACAAAGATAACCAGTATATGGATGAAAAAGATAGTGTAAGAGTAAACACTAAAGAAATTAATGACGGTTTGCACAATATAGTTTGAAAAAAGTTTCCACTGTGAAAGCATATAAAGAACATTAACACAGCCGATGCCATATGCAAGGTGATATAAATTAGGTGGATATTTGTTGTCATACATAAAGAGGGAACGGCCAAGTGGTTTCAATATGAGTGGAGGGAGAATGTAATAAAGTGCAAAACAAAAAGCAGTAATAATCCAGAAAAGTGACTTTTTTTCTTTGAGTTGATTAAATAAATAGGTATAAATAAGAACGAGTGACCATGGAAGCCACATCACGTAGCGATAATATGAAAGGGGAGTATATTTGAGAAACACAAGTGAGGACAGAAATGCTGCGGCAGTATAGATATAAAACCACGCCCTCTTTTTTTCAAATAGATAAGAGATAAATGGCATAAGGATTGCAAGCTCAATAAAAAGGAGGACAAGCCAATTAAAATCTAACCCACCAATAACAAATATATTTTGCGTTACATAGGAAAGCGTTAGTTTCTTAGGCTCTTTAATAAGGAGGAAAATATAATACACAGCAAAAAACCAATAATAAGGAATAACAAGTCGTTTAATTCTTTTTACCAGATGGCTAAAAAATTCACTCCATCCATATACTTGTTGTTTGAGATAAAACAAATAGGCGGAGCAAAAAATAAAAGCAACGACGGCAAACTGACTGAGTTCCAGAGTAAGATAAGAAATCTTATTTGCAAGGAAATAGACATTAGTATGAATCATGATCATCAAGATGATCGAAATGCCACGAATATCATCGATTTCTGGAAGTCTTTGTTTCATATGAAATCAGTATGGCAGAAATTATAACTAAAACCAAGAGGTTTTGAGGAAGAGTAATCCAATAGTGATCTACGTTGCCAGTAATAAAGACACAAAGAGCTGGAAGTAAAATATATAAATTCTCAATAAGCAGTTTTTTCATTTGATAGAACTTTATAAATAAAAGAGTACAAAGCGGAATGCCAAGTTGTGCTATAAGAAGAAGAAAAATATTATGAACTGGTTGCTCAAAAAATGTTGAGAATTTTTGTGGATAGTGATGTTGTGCTATGAGATAACTCCCAATACCCGTACCCGAAAATGGTTTCTGAGCAATAATTGAGAGTGATTTTTCAAAAAAATCAGTTCTCTTTTGGAAACTATTTAAGTCTCCTGATATGTTGAGTGCAAATACAATGAGGACAAGTGCTAGAGAAACCTTTGCAAGGATACATGTTTTGCAGACGACCATATTGCGTGCAAGATAAAAAAGATTGATTACAACGTAGGTGATAATCGCACTTCTAGAAAAAGATATAAGGACAAGGGCAGAAGAAACAAAAAGAAAAGCAGTCTTCATAAATTTATTTGTTATCCTTTTTTGAGTGAGAATAAATGTGTAGATAAGAAGATAAAATCCGCCAAGAGAATTAGGATGGGAGAAAGTCCCATAAGGACGTAAAAATTCTACTCCCATAAAATATGCTTTTGCTATCCCCGGAGTAAAAATAGAAAGACTTCTTTCTCCCAAGAAATACCAAAACCCCTGTAAACTGTGGCGGGCAGATAATTGAAACAAAGAAAGTATTAGTTCAAGAACTCCTCCCAGTAATAATCCCCAAATAAGAGATGAATATATTCTTTTTTGATTTCCTATAGATCGGAAAAATAGAAAGAGGAGTGCGGCTTGTAATAACCGGGCAAAATAATAAAGCCACAATGGCTTTGAAAGAGAGAAAACAAAATTTGCAATAAAAAGAATAGCAACAAGACTAACCGATACGATATTTTGTTGAAGCCATTGTTTTATGACACTCTTCTGCTTAAAAAGATTGAGTAAGCATCCAATAATAAATGGGATAGAAAGGATGTCTGTAAAGTAGATTGTTGGAGCAAGATAATCGATACGTATTCCTGAAAGGTAGGAGAAAGGGAAAAAGAAGTGTTTTCCAAGCTGGGAAATGATAAAAAAGGAAAATAGGAAGATGTAGAGTGGAGATATGGTGCGTATAAATCGAGAATACATGCCATATTCTAACTGATATAATATCGAAATGGATTATTACAAAAAAAAGCAATTCATTGCAGAGGTTAATGAGCAAGATGAGGTTATTGGAAAGGTAGAAAAATGGGATGCTCATAAAAAAGGAATCCTTCACCGTGGATATACAGCAATAATTACTTTCGAAGATCAACTTGTATTACAACACAGAAGACACCCTGTATTTGACAATGTATTTGATTTTTCTTTTTCCTCTCATCAACTCTATGTAGGCGATGCACTTCAAGATAGTATTGTCTCTATTCTTGAAGGACTACAAAGAGAGTGGGGTATACATGCAGAAGATATAGTTGATGACATTAAACTTGCAAAAAAAGTATATTACAAAGCTTTTGATGATGTGAGTGGGTATTACGAACATGAGGTTGACCATATTTACACCGTTGAGCTGAGCAAATTACCACAGCCAAATTACGAATTTGCCTATGGTTTTTATACCATCCATAAAAATAATGCAGAAAAACTTATCGATCCTCGCATTCAGTCCCTCCTTGCTCCATGGGTCCAGAAAATCATAGAAGAGAAGAAGTGACTTCTTTGATACAATAGATTCATGAAAGTGATCAATAGAAAGCTACTCCGAGACTATGAAGTTCTAGAAACAGTTGAGGCTGGTGCGGTCTTATCTGGTCCGGAAACAAAATCAGCCTTCTTAAAGCAAATAAATATTGATGATGCACATGTTCGACTTACTGATGGTGAGGCATTTTTAGTGAACGCAGAAATTCAAAAATATAAATTTGCAAAACAAGACGAATACGAACCAAAGCGAAGTCGAAAACTTCTTCTTCATAAAAAAGAACTCCTTAAACTTCAAGTAAAAACAGCATCAAAAGGATATACTATTGTTCCCTCATCCTGCTATAGCCAGGGGCCGTATATAAAATTTGAAATTGCATTGGTACGGGGGAGAAGAGATCTTGAAAAAAAGAAGATTCAAAAAAAGCAAGTAGTCATTCGTGACGAAAAAAGAGAGATGAAGGAATTTTTAAAAAGCTAAAAACCTGCTACACTAATGAGATATGAACATATCTAAGGAGTTCACCACTGTAACCCCTCTATCTAAGGCTCTTGCCCTTACTTTATTTATTGTGCTACCAATAGTAACGTTTTGGCTTGGAATAAGCTATCAAAAAATTGTTCAATCAGCAAAAGATAGTAACCCAGTCTTTTTTAGTCCGACAGGAGAGCCAGTTGCATGTACTCTTGACGCCATGGTATGTCCCGATGGAACATCTGTTGGAAGAATAGCTCCTGACTGTGAATTTGAACAATGTCCTGACATAAAAACAACAACAAATACATTTACAGGAACAATTACTGCATTTAATTATCAATGTCATATGGATGGGGTTTGTAGTGTCCAAATAGGTAAGGGAAGTGTTATTTTAGAAAAAGGGGAAAGCTTAAATAAACGAGAGTTACGAGGAACTTTTCCCGCAGACATGCTAGACGAAAAAAGCGCAAGCACATATATTGGAAAACAAGTTGAAGTATACGCCTCAACCGTTGGGGGACGCACAGATTCTTATACACTTTTTGGGAGCAGATCTTATTACATAAAACTCATCGATGGTGCGCAGACAATGTGTGGAGGGATTGCGGGGAAAATGTGTCCCAGTGGTTACTTCTGTAAATATAATGGGACGTACCCAGATGCATCCGGAACCTGCATAAAAACAACTGGGGCAAAGACAACCTATACCTGTCCAACCACAGAGTATGTTGACTGTATGCCCGGACCAGATAAAGCTACAAAAACAGATTGTAGTTCTGCATTTCTCAAATGGGCACAGTCAAACTGTCCCAATTTCAAAGGAGCCGCATATTAACGGATAAGTTCAGAAAGTGTGGCGATGCAGTGGATGTTGTGACTTGTAAAATCTTCTTTTGAAGTAAGACCATTTGGAATTGCAATAAAATGGATTCCCGCTCCTTGTGCGGCTTGCATGTCTCGGATATCATCCCCAATATATATCATTTCTTGAGGAGAAATATCTAAAACCTTTAACATCATAATTGCAGGATCAAATACACGAGGGTCTGGTTTATGAAACTGGGAATCAGTTGATCCTTGAATTAAATTTATTTTTTTATACGGCATTCCACTTTCTTTCATATCTTTAACAACAGACTCTTTGGTCATACTCGTGATAATTCCTGTCCAGTAGGAATGATTCTGTAAATAGGTAAGGACAGGTATTGTATCTGTAAAAGGACTTTTTGGAAATTGATCATCAAGAGAGTGATAATTATTTTTCATATTCTCAATCGTGTCTTTTTTATCGTAAAACAGCTCGATCATCGGCTCAAACGGCATACCCCAATAGGTGCGAATAACCTCCTCGGTAAGCTCATGGTTATAGAACTGTTTTGCCGTCATCTGATGCTGCTTCCATTTCACGTTCATTGCCTCAACCAATGTCTCATCGAAATCGAACAAAATAGCCTTAAAAGGGGAGATAAGCATGTCTTATTTTACCTTATTTGGGGTGGTTATGACAAGCTAAAAATGGTATAATAAAAGCTGTTTTCCAGGGGATGATAGGAATCGATGGGGAATTTGCACATTTACAAATGGTGAGGGCGTAGTTATGCGCTGGGGGAGAGCAATCTCTTTCAGGAAATAGCAAAAAAACAATAA
>JAPLYQ010000041.1 GCA_026395475.1 Candidatus Roizmanbacteria bacterium
AAGTAGGATGTATGGATAGTAGAAGGAGTTGAGGAAACAAAGCTTATGTGCAAATCATTTGGTTTTTTTGCAAATCCTTCAATTGCCGTTCTAACCTCTTGGTTTGTAAGTGAGTCATGAGCCCAGTCTGCGACGACAATAAGTTTTTTCATAGATTAGTAAATTTATGCTAAATTAAAAATTTTTCCTACAAGTCCGAATAAAACAGCAAGTGAGACAACTACACCGCATGTAATAAGTACAATATTTTGCATTTTTGAATTTTTATACTTGCCCATAATTTCTGGATTGTTTGCAAATCGGTAAAGAAATACAAATATAACCGGCAAAATCATACCGTTTAGAAAGTCAGCGTAGAGTGTAATCTGAAAAAGCGAAAACTTTGGTTGCATGACGAAAATGGAAGCAAGAACTATTTGAAATACAAAAAAACCATAAAAAAACTTACTTTTCTGAAGACCCTGATCAAGGCTACCTTCGTAGCCAAACAATTCAGAATACATATAGGCAGTAGATAATGGAACAATGGCACAACCAAGAAATCCTGCAACTAACAATCCAACACCAAAGAGAATCCCTGCTAAATCTCCAGCAAGAGGACGAATGGCGATTGATGCTTCGGCTGCGTCTCCTATATGAAGTCCATTAGTAAAGATAGTTGCGGCAACCGCCACCATCATAAACATGGTAAATGTATTACTAATAATAGATGCAGCCACAACCTCAAATTGGGAGATTTTCATGTCGTTAGCTGTTAATTTTTTATCTTTGATTGAACTTGCAATGACAAATTGGCCCCATGCAGTCACCGTTGTTCCCAGCACGGCAACGGAAGTATAGATAAGATCAAAGCTCATTTTTCCTTGTGGAATAACAATAGATTTAAATACGTGTCCCCAGTCGGGTTTTACCAATACCGCAGAGAATAAATAACTTAAATAGAAAAGAATAAGAACAAAAAAAAGTCGTTCTGTTTTTTTATATGATGATTTTACGAGGAAAATAAAAAGGAAAACTAAAAGAAGGGGGAGGTATATCCGATAATCTAAACCAAACAGTTGAAGTGCGGACTTAAGTCCACTCATATCCTGGAGTATTACGCCAAAATTAACGAAAAAAACAAGGAGTAGCATCATGAGAGAAACAATAACTCCGTGTCTTTCTCTGATAAGATCCGCAAGACCTTTTCCGGATGCAAGTGCTATTCGAGCTCCAATTTCCTGTGTAATAAAGAGGACAACTGTAATTGGGATTAAGGTAAAAAGAATTTGATATCCAAACTTAGCTGCTGCAACAGAATAAGTAGCAACACCTCCTGCATCATTATCTGCAAAAGCCGTAACAAGGCCAGGGCCCATGACTGCTAAAAGGTATAAGAGGAATTTGATTCTAAATAGTTTTTTCATTGATTACGTATTCAACCTTGTCTCGATAATGTCTGAAATATTGTCAAAAGGAATAATACCAATTAATTCTTTATTGGCGTCAACAACTGGAATAGCGTGAAGCCTATATTTTATAATTTTATATACAACCATTTCTAGTGGAGTTTTGAGGTGTACTTCAATTAAATTTTGAGACATAAATTTATAGATTGGAGTATCTTCTTTTTGGATGATGAGTTCATGAAGATTACAAGCTCCAATAAGCTGTTTTTTTTGGTTTACTACATATATGTAGTCAAGGGTATCATAGTCCATCGCTGCCTTTCTTATTTTTTGCATAATATCTCTTGGTGTTTCTGTAGGCTGAACTACAAAATATTCAGACGATAATCGTTTACTAATTGGAGTCCGTGTAAGAGAAAGGAGACGTAGTATCGACTCTTTTTTGCTTTCCTCTACAAGCTTAAGAATGTCTTCTCGTTTCTTTTTTGATAAAGCAAGAAGAATATCTACTGCAATATCGGTTTCCATTTTGCTAATAATTCCTGCTGCCTTGTCAGCATTCCAAGTACGAAATAAATCACGCTGATAATTAATGTTAAGATTACTGATAACCTCTGTTGCAAAGTCTTTGTCAAGAAGACGCAAAAACTTCTTTATGTTCAATTCGTTTGTTTGTTCTAGATGATCTGCTAAATCTTCAGGACGCATGTTCTGAAGCTTTGTTTCCTCTTTTTTTATACGGATACTTCCCCGGACTAAATCAAGTGGTTGGATGTCTGCCCAAGAAAGAAATTTTGATACGAGATTAAATCCAAGAAAATGAATAGCTCTCGTCATAACATTTTCTACATGAAGCCTTCTGAGAGCTCCGATAAGGCCAATATCAACACCAGAAATATAGCACTCATAGTTGTGGCTAGAAAGGTTAATTTGTTCATGAATGATCACATCATTTGCACGAACTATTTTGTTTCCAGAAATATCAATTACCTGCTTATCAAGAAGATTTCGTTTTACATAGAGCTCATTCTCTTCAAGTTCCGATTGCGTGTAGTACTTAGCGATGCGAACCACTGTGTTAAATTTATGAATTGCATCTGCATTTATGATTGTTTTGACACCATTAAAATCTACAACAATTTTTGTAACCTTTGGTTTACTGTCTAATAAGAAGATAATGTCATCAAGATAACCGATGAAGATTCCGTCGTTTGTAACGACTTTTTTCCTGTCAAGTTCGGAAAAATAGAGCATATAAAATATAAATGGCTATATACCTAACTATTACATACTCTCTGCTTACTTTCAATATGGATTATACAC
>JAPLYQ010000124.1 GCA_026395475.1 Candidatus Roizmanbacteria bacterium
ACCTTTTTGTTATAGGAAACGGAAATAACGAACTCTTTTTTGTGTTCTGGGCCAGCTTCAGTTGTAATCGTATAGATAGGGAGAGCCTTATGAGTAGCTTGAATAAGTTCTTGAAGGCGACTTTTGGGAGAAAGATAGAGCTTATTTTTAACAACAAAGTCAAGTTTATCTGTAAATAGCCAGTTCAGAATAAATGAGTATGCTTTTTCAAAGCCCTGATCAAGGAATAATGCCGCAATAAACGACTCAAATGAATCTGCAAGGATGTTCTTGTTTATTCTTCCCCCATTTAACTCTTCTCCTTTAGATAAAAAGATAAGGTTTCCAAACTGAAGTTTGATGGCAGCCTCAGCAAGGCTTTCTGTACGCACAACTGACGCCTTAATATCGGTGTAAGTTCCCTCGTCAAGATCAGGAAAGTGTTTAAATAAGTAAATTGAGGTAGCGAGTGATAAAACGCTATCTCCAAGAAACTCTAGTTTTTCATTTGAGGTGAGCTTTTCGTCTTTATGTTCATTCAAGTAGGATCGATGGACAAAAGCATTAAATAAGAGCTCTTTATTGATAAATTCAATATTAGCCTCTTTTTTTATTGTTTCACTTAGTTGTATCATGAGGAATTAATTTTCCGAGAACACCATTAATAAAAGTGTATGATTTTTCGCCACCCAATTCCTTAGCGAGCTCAATTGCCTCATTAATTACCACCTTAATTGGTTCAGAGGGGCTCACCATAAGTTCATAAATAGCAAGACGCAGTATAGCTAAATCAATCTTGGAAAGGCGATCAATTGGGAATTTTGGAGCAAACTCAACAATCTTTACATCAATTTCTGGTATTTTGGGGATAATAGACTCAAACAAATCACTTTTGTGGGGTGCTTTAAATGAGGGTTGAATAAATGAATATGCGAATAGGTTTTCTACGACCTCAATTCTTCTTTGATGACGCACATCATTAGAACTTGCTTGGCCATCTTCTTGTGCCGTTACTTTACGAACGGTTGCAACCATAGTTATTTATTACAATATTTGCAGATTCTGTGTGGAAGCTTTGTCTTGCCACAGTTTTTACAAACTATCAATGAAGATAATTCTACTCTGTTAGTAGCATTTCTTTTGCCAACTCTCTGAGTTGAGTGTTTTCGTTTTGGTAGTGGTGTCATTTGGATATATTGTACTAGTCTTTGGCTATTTTGTCAATTTGGAACTTGCTCAAGCGCTCATTGAGCTGCCCTGAAACCACATCTGGATTTGTTTTAAGGTATTCTTGAACAGCTTTTTGAGTTTTTTGGATAAGAAGACTGTCGGAGAATGAAGCAAAGCGCATTTCCATAAATCCATGTTGTTCTATTCCAAATATATTTCCTGGCCCTCGTTCTTTTAGATCATATTCTGCAAGTTTCATTCCATCAAGGGTTTGTGCAAAAAAGTGGAGACGAGAAGCCGAAATTGGAGCAGATGAAAATAGAAGACAATGAGATTGAATTGAACCTCGGCCAACCCGACCACGCAATTGGTGTAGCTGGGAAAGACCAAAACGCTCTGCTCCCTCAATAATCATAATGGAAGCATTGGGAATATCTATCCCTACTTCAACAACAGAGGTAGAGACAAGGATATCTATCTTCTTATCTCTAAAATCATCTAAAATACTATTTTTTTCGGCTGGTTTCATTTTGCCGTGAAGAAGACCAAGGGTAAACCCAATAAATTCTTTTTTCAAGAGTTCAAATTCGGTTGTAGCTGCCTTTACACTCGACAACGTTTCAGCTTCAGACTCTTCCACTAGTGGGCAAATAACAAATATTTGAACTTTATCCTTTATTATTTCCTTTTTTATCCATGTATATGCATCATTTCTTTTTGCTTGGGTTACCACATAGGTCCTTATTGGTTTTCGTCCCGTAGGCATGGTACTGAGGACACTCATGTCAAGCTCTCCAAACGCAGTGAGCGCCACAGTACGTGGTATAGGGGTTGCTGTCATAGTTAGTAAGTGTGGTGTAATCCCCTTTGCTTTTAGAAGCGCACGTTGTTTTACTCCAAATCTATGTTGTTCATCAATTATGACAAGTGCAACAGAAGAAACGCTCACTGGAGTTGATAAAAGAGCATGTGTACCAATTACAATGTCAAAATCGTTTCCCTTTGCTAATTCTTTCTTTGATCCAGTCTGAATACCAATTTTAACTCCAAGTGGTGAAAGGAGAGCTTTAAATGTCTCTGCATGTTGAAGAGCAAGAATCTCAGTCGGAGCCATATAGAGAGTCTTTTTCTTTGACAAATATGCAACATATGCAGATATTGCCGCCACAACTGTCTTTCCCGATCCCACATCTCCCTGTAAAAATCTATTCATTGGCTGTTCCTTCACAAGGTCATGGATTATGTCTTTGTAAGCCTGCATTTGATCACTTGTGAGCTTAAATGGTAAAGACAGAACAAAACGTTCAACCATTTTTTCTTGTGCTGTTGTGTACTTTATTATTTCTTTTACCTTATTTTCATTCCAATTTTTTTTTATTAATGCAGTAGATAGTTGAAGAAGAAACAGTTCTTCAAAAGCCAACCTGTCTTTTGCTCTTTGCAAATCTTCTATTTTGAGAGGACGGTGAAGTGTTTTAAGGGCATCAGGAAGCGGTAGAAGATCATTTAGCTTTACCACAGATTCTGGTAATGATTCTTGGATTGAACTTGCGAGGGGGAGAATTCCGGCAATCTTTTCTCTCAGCAATCTACTGGAAAGCCCCTTTGCCTCACTATAGACGGGAAGTATGCGGCCTGTTTGGATTCCCTGCTCTCCACTTATTATTGGCTCAAATGTTTCTGGTTGTAATGTATATGTGGGTCCAAATTGCTTGACTGTTCCAGAAAACGCGTATGTGCCACCCTTCTTTAACTGGGACAACAAATAAGGTTGGTTAAAAAATGTAATAGAAACTTTTCCAGTATTATCTTGCACCGATACTTTTTGCAATGAAATATGAGATCTGGTTTTAACAACCGCGATTGAGACAACCTCACCTTGGAGGGTTACTTTCTGATCTAAAAAGTTTCGCAGAAATAATGCTTTTACTATTCTTGAAAAATCTTCATATCTATTTGGTGGATATTTAAGAAGATCTTCATAGGTGTCTATACCTACAAGATGAAGTCTTTTTTTTGTAAGACCGCTCGTATGTGGAAGCAGATTAATCGATGTGTCCAACATAGCTCTATTATCTCAAAAAGAGTGGAGCTAAAGAGGTGAGAATAAGAAGAACAGATGACACAAGAATAATGACCTTCCAAACAGTTTCCTTTGTAATTTTAAATTTTTTCTTTTTTTCAACATGTTTGTGTGCCATAGAAAAATAGTATAACACATCACAAATCACTAGTCATCAATCCCTAATCGCTGTATAATGTATACATGATTTCTAGAAGAAGAAGACATGTGCCTTTGTCCATAATGGATATATTAAAAGATAAACAAAAGCTTCAAAAATATATTTTGTATGGAGCAATTGGAATTGTTGCTTTTTGTTTTGTCGCAGCACTAGGAGTATTTGCTTGGTTTTCTCGAGATCTCCCTGCCCCAGGTAAACTTGCTCAAACAGAACAGAGTGCTACCGTATTTTACGACAGAGATGGAAAAATCCTCTTTCAAATGTATAAAGATAAAAATCGTTTACCTGTGGCATTCAAAGATATGAGTGATTATTTGAAGAAGGGTACAGTTTCTATAGAAGATAAAGATTTCTATAAGCATGGAGGCTTTTCAAGTTCTGGTATATTGCGATCACTTTTTTGCAATATCATTAGTAGAAAAATTTGTGGAGGTGGGTCAACCATCACACAACAGCTGATAAAGAATGTACTTCTTGATTCGACCCAAACCGCAACCAGAAAATTGAAAGAACTTATCTTAGCCATTTCAGTTGAAGGAAAATATACAAAAGACCAAATTCTTGAAATGTATTTAAACGAAGCTCCATATGGTGGAAGTTATTATGGTGTGGGTTCGGCTGCAAAAGGATATTTTGGAAAAAATCCTAATCAATTAACACTACTTGAATCAGCATTTATTGCAGGCCTTCCTCAAAGTCCAAGTGTATATTCTCCTTTTATTGGAGTTAAAGATGCTTGGAAAGGGAGAACAAAAGACGTACTTCGTCGTATGAGAGAAGATGGGAATATTACCAGCACACAGGAAAAAGAAGCACTTTCAAAGATTAACTCCCTCACCTTTTCACAATCTCGCATGTCTATAAATGCCCCTCACTTTGTATTTTATGTAAAAGATCTTATCGAAAAAGAGTATGGAGCAAAAATTCTTGATCAAGGTCTCAAAATAAAAACAACATTATCACTTGATGTACAACAGAAAGCAGAGAAGATTGTGAAAGATGAAATTGAGGGAATTAAGAAATATAAAGTTGGAAATGGAGCGGTTGTAGTACTTGATTCACAATCAGATGAAATTCTCGGCATGGTTGGGTCATATGACTATACCAACGAAGAATATGGCGCATACAACGCTGCAGTTGCTCGACGTCAACCTGGAAGTGCAGTTAAACCAATCACCTATGCACTAGCGTTTGAAAAAGGATATACACCTGCAACCATGCTTATGGATGTAAAAACTACTTTTCCAGTAAAGGATCAGCCAGATTATGAGCCGGTAAATTATGATGGAAAGTTTCGTGGA
>JAPLYQ010000120.1 GCA_026395475.1 Candidatus Roizmanbacteria bacterium
AATTTATTTTTAAGATTCGTTTGGCTATTAATATTAAAATATTGAATTTTGTAGTTTCCAAAATTGGTTTTATTTATTGCTAATTTAGAAGTTCCAGTTGCTGTTTTTTTTACTAAATCATCCTTCACTATATTAAAAATATGGAAATAAAAACCTAAATCTACTGGAAAATTTACAGGATCTTTCTCTGTCAGAATAAAACATAAGTCACTTGCAATAAATTTTCCTTTTATATAGTGAGTTCTTCCTAAGGATCCTGAAGCCGCAACTGCAATTACTATTGCCTCGCAATCGTGAGAATAGGACTCATGCGTCTTCCACGTCTCGGAAGCTGTGATAAAAGTATATTTACCTTCAACATTTTTTGAGCTTTGTAGAGATCCTTTTTCAAAACGAAAAAGCTCATTAATATTTTTATTATTACTCATAATTCACTCTTAATAGATTTTAAAATATTTTCACTCTTTTTTAGAGAATCTTCAAGCATTTTAATAAGTTCTTCACTTGTATGTCCGACAACTTCTTCTTTCTTCTTTGGATTTTTAATATCTAGACTCCAGCCATTGTTTTTTATATCTTCTATCTTAACTTTCCAAGAAAAGTCTCCTTCTTTACGATCTCTCCACCAAAGTTTTATTGGATCAAATTCAAATAATTGAATTGGTTTTGTTTTAGAGTACGATTTTTGTCCTGTAGGAAGTTGATGGTCATAATACCAAACTTCCTTTGTTGGTTCTCCTTTTGTAAAGAACAATAAATTTGTTGCAACTGTGGCATAAGGAGCAAATACAGAGTTTGGCAATCGAATTATCGTGTGAAGATTACATTCTTTGAGCCAAAGTTCTCGAATTTTCGCTTTAACTCCTTCTCCTCCAAGCGAACCATCAGGTAAAACAATTCCAGCCTGTCCACCGTTTTTTAATAAATTAATGATTAAAAGTAAAAATAAATCTGCTGTTTCTTTTGTTCTGTACTGAGAAGGAAAATTTGATTCAACTCCATCCTCTTCAATTCCACCAAAAGGAGGATTAGTAACAATAACATTTACTCTATCTTTTTCCTGATATTCACGGAGAGGTTTTATTAGGGCGTTGTCGCGCCTGATCTTGTCCGGCACTTCAATACCATGCAACATCAAATTTGTTATACAAAGAAGGTGAGGTAATGGTTTTTTTTCAATACCAAAAATACTGTCTTGTAATTTTTTATTGTCATGAGCGGTTTTAACTTGTTTTTTTCTTATAAGTTCGATAGAACTAGTTAGAAATCCACCAGTTCCACATGCTGGATCAAGTATTTTATCACCTAATTTTGGTTCAATTATTTCAACAATGAATTGAGTAATTGCTCTCGGTGTATAGTACTCTCCAGCATTGCCTGCACTTTGTAAGTCTTTGAGAATTTTTTCATAAATATCATTAAAAATATGTCTGTCTCCTGCAAGATTAAAATCGATTTCATTTATTTTATTAATTACTTGTCTTATCAACGTTCCAGATTTCATATAGTTATATGAATCCTCGAAGACCTCCTTAACGATATAACCTCTAGAATCATCGTGAGTTGAAAAGGCCAGTTCTTTAAGTCCTTTAAAAAGTTTGTCGTTTACAAATTCAACTAAATCATCTCCAGTTATTCCTTCGTCATTTTTAGCCCAGCTTCTCCAACGAAGCTTTTCTGGTATAGGAGACACGTAATTCTTATCAAGAAGCTCATATTCTGATTCTTTATCATCAAAAAGTTTCAAGAATAACATCCAGACGAGTTGACTTATACGTTGTGCATCACCATCAACTCCTGTATCTTGACGCATAATATCCTGTATTGATTTGATTACATTTGATATCGCCATAATAATTAAAGCTGTGCATAAATTTGTTGTTCAAGACCTTTTATAGCCGCTAAATATTGGTCTTTTCCTCCAAATAAATTAATAATTTCCATCGGTGTTCCAAACTCAGTGAGAGGTGGAACTTTCAATATTTCCACGTCTTCAATATACTCAATTCCTTCATCTTCATACTTTTGAAGGAGCTTCTCAAGAACCTGTTTTGCTTTATCCTCGTATTTCGTAAAGTAATTCTTTTTGATTACATTGTCAGCTCTTTCTTTTCTTGTTAACGGTGGTTTACCGAATGCGACATGACAAATCAGATCAAACGGATCGAGATTTCGTCCAATTTCTTGTTCCAGCTCACTTAACAGAACGCCTTGACTGAGTAGCTCCTCAATAATTACTTGTTTTTTATCTGAGTTCGTCCATTTTTGAAGAAAGTCATTTATAGATCTGTACTCCTTTAACACATTCTTTTTTGTATAGTCTTTTAATGACTCTGTTATTAATTTTCCATCATTACCGTAGTACTGCACTCTTTCATTGATTACCTGTACGTTTACTCCTGTTACATAATATTTTCGTATTGGTTCCTTTACCATTGAATTATCTGGACCTGCAGGATCATAAATAACAGTGGTTTCATCTTCATCATCTTTTTTCTGATCGACTTCAGTTATATCATCAGGAGGAGTGATAGGATCGTTTTCTTTCGGCTCATAAATCTGGACTGCTTCTCCATCAAAATTTGGATCGGCAAAAAGCTCAGTTGCCTTTCGAAAATCCATAATTGTAAAAAAGTATTTACCATAGTCTTCGTTGATTCGAGTACCTCTTCCTATTATTTGTTTAAACTCTGTTAAGGAGTTAATACGAGTATCCAAAACGATCAATTTACATGTTTGCGCATCGATTCCTGTCGTTAGAAGTTTGGAAGTGGTTACGATAACAGGAAGTTGTACCTGTGGATCAATAAAGCTATCTAGCTGTGCTTTTCCTTCTTCATTATCACCTGTAATCCTCATTATGTATTTTGAGTGTTTTGCTACCAAATCTGCGTTTTCGTTTACTAAAGCTCGTCTCATTCTCTCGGCGTGATCGATATCTACGCAAAAGATTATGGTTTTATCATATCGATTTCCTTCCTTTAAAAACTCTGTTACTTTCTTGGCAACAACTGATGTTCTTTCGTCAATTACGAGATTCCTATCAAAGTCTTTTTCATCGTAAACTCTGTCTGGAATCTCATTTCCGTATTTGTCGATTTTGCCTTCTTCTGGTCTCCAGCCTTCTACGTCTTTATCAAGAGTAATCCGAATTACTTTATATGGAGCTAAAAATCCATCCTCAATTCCTTGCTTTAATGAATAGGTATAAACTGGAGTTCCAAAATAATCGATATTTGATATTTCTTTTGTTTCTTTTGGTGTGGCAGTTAATCCAATATGTGTTGCTGATTTATAGTACTCAAGAATCTCTCTCCATGCTGAATCTGCGGCGGCACTTCCTCTATGGCACTCATCAATAATTACCATATCAAAGAAATCAGGAGAGAACTGCTTATAAATATTTCTGTCTTCCTCTGTTCCACTGACGCCTTGATATAGTGCAAGGTACACTTCATATGACTTATCAACCTGATGATGTTTTACCTTCGTCATTTTACCTCCAAAATGTTTGAAGTCATTTGTTTTTGCCTGATCAAGTAAGACATTTCTATCTGCAAGAAATAAAATACGTTTCTTTGCTCCGTTTTTCCATAAACGCCAAATAATCTGAAAGGCTGTGTAGGTTTTTCCTGTGCCAGTTGCCATTACAAGTAGAATTCTATTCTGACCTTTTGCTATCGCCTCAACGGTTCTATTTATTGCTATCTGCTGATAGTAGCGAGGTTGTTTGCCACCATACTCATAGAAGTAATCGGATGTAACTACTTTTTCAGTATCGTCTGTTATACCTTTCCATTGTTTATAACGAAGATAGAGCTCTTCAGGAGAAGGAAAACTCTCCAAAGATAATTCTTTTTCAAGAGCGCCTTCTTTTTTTGTTCTATCATGCTCGATATATCCATCACCATTACTACTAAACACAAAAGGAATATCAAGAAGCTCTGCGTACTCCAATGCCTGTTGCATGCCGTCGCCAACCGTATGATTGTTGTCCTTTGCTTCAATTACAGCTATTGGAAGATTTGATTTGTAATACAAAATATAGTCCGCTCTCTTTGGCTTACCTCTGGAAACAGTTTTTCCTTTAACAATAATTCTGCCTGATGTAAAAGAAACCTCTTCGGAGATCTGTTTTTGAAGATTCCAGCCGACGCCTGTTATTGATGGTGTGATGAATTTTGAACAAATATCTCTTTCTGAAAGTGTTTTTTTATCTACCATATCCTATATTTTACACTTTTTACTGTCACAGTAGCCACTAATTTTATCTGATAGAAATAAAGTGGAAAAAGTTTATTGACTCTGAGGCATATTAGCGTAACATCATTTTATACCAGTTTTTTTTACGAACCCCTGTGGGCTCGTGAGAAAAGCTGGTTATTTTTTTAATAATTTATTTTTTTCCTATGAGTGAACAAAAACTCAACATCGAATATATCGATGTGTCTCTGTTAAAACCTGCCGAATACAACCCGCGGAAGTGGGATGAGGAGGCTATTTCCGGTCTTACCGAAAGCGTACAACGCTTCGGTGTTGTGGATCCAATAATCTGTAATAGCGCGCCAGGGCGACTTAATGTAATAATTGGAGGTCATTTTCGCTATTTTGTCGCGAAAAAATTAGGGATACAAACGATCCCAGTTGTTTACGTCCACATCTCAGATTTAGAGAAGGAGAAAGAACTAAATCTGCGTCTCAATAAGAACCTGGGAGATTGGGATTGGGACTTATTGAAAGGATTCGATGAATCATTCCTTGCAGATTCTGGCTTTTCCTCAGAGGATTTGGATGAGATATTTGCCACTGACCCAGAGTCAGAGGAATTTGATTTGGAGAAGGAGCTTGAAAAGATGAATATTGCGGAAATCACAGTTCAGAAAGGTGATGTCTATGATTTAGATGGATCGAGGCTCATGTGCGGCGACAGCACGAATGAAACTGAGTTCATGAAGCTCATGAATGGGGAAAAGGCCGATATGTGCTACACGGACGAGCCCTACATTTTGGATTACCTCAAGGGCAGGAAAAAGGAAGGGTTTGGGCTGAAAAAAGATAGGCGATATCTTGAAACGGAGTCACTCCCTGAAAATTTTATGGATTTATGGATGGCAAATGTGAGTAAAGTCCAAAAGCCGGATTTCTCGATTATTTCCTTTGAAAACTGGAAGAACCTTAAGGATATGTGGATAGCGTTTGAGAAGCATTGGAAGATCCGTAACGTCATCATCTGGAATTGCCAAAATAGGTCTCAAGGATATTCTTCAAAATATCGATTTTTCTCAAAATATGATATCGCTTTTCTTGGATCATCTGGAGAAGTGAAGATGAATGAAGAACCGGAAGAAGAATTGTTACAAAACGAATATGAATCAGCCATATTCGCCACAAGCGGGAAGCCACATTGGGAAAGTTACGAAAAGGGAAAGAAAACGTGCCCGACCGATGTCATCACCTTCAAAACAGAGGATGAGAAAAGCAGTGGGCAGGGATTGGTGTTTGGCTGTAAACCGGTTCAAATAATCATTCCCTATTTGAAAACATTGACCAAGAGAGGAGATTTGATAGTTGAGCCGTTTGGAGGGAGCGGAAGCACTCTTATTGCAGCAACTATGATGAAACGGAGATGTTATGTGATGGAGAAAGTGCCTGTTTATACACAAGTTATTATTCGCCGTTGGGAAAAATTAACGGGCAAAAAAGCCGTAAAAATATAAAACAGTGGAAGACAAAAATAAAGAAACAAAGCTGAAATGCATCGAGATGATCGAACAGAATCCTGTCGTTGCATTTGTATGCCATAAATGCGGTATTGGGAGGTCTACCTTGTATCGGTGGAAACAGGAAGATAAGGAGTTCGCTAAAAAGTTTGATGAAGCATTTCAGCTAGGAAGAGAAAAGATAAATGACATGGCGGAAAGCGGACTCATTGAGAATATAAAGGATCGCGATAACACCGCCATAATTTATTGGCTAAAACACAATAATCCTCTTTATAAGGTGGGAGGGCTTAAACTCTCCGAGGAAGATAAAGTTTTGATCCAGGCAAAAATAAGCGCATTTCCTGTATCGGATGATATGAAGCTTCTTTTCGCGGAGTTATTTAAGGGTCAAATTAATGATTCAGTTCTCAAAGTGCTTATCTCTCTAATCGATATTGGCCTGAAAGATAGGAATTTGGCTGTTAAACAGGGGAAAATAATCGATAAAAAGCTTGAAGAAGAAAGGAAGGTGAGCTATGAAAAGCATATAGAGGAAATAAAGGAAAAATATCGATAATCAGTTGATATTCCAGCTGAGGTATGTCATTCATTAGGGTATATGGATAATCCAATTTCATTTTGCTTGTATGCGCGCAAGTCCAGCGAGTCGGACGAGCGTCAAACCATGAGTATCGACAGCCAAATCAAGGAAATGTTGGAGCTCGCAAAGAAGAATAACCTTGAAGTGAAGGAAGTGCGTGAGGAAAGCCATTCAGCAAAGGCAAGTGGCTGCAGACCTGTGTTTAATGAAATAATTAAGGATATCGAGCGGGGTTTTTTCACTGGCATCCTTACTTGGGCGCCAGATCGCTTGAGTAGAAATGCCGGCGACTTGGGCAAAATTGTCGATTTAATAGATCAAAAAAAACTAATAAAAATACAGACATATTCGCAATCTTTTTGCGATAATCCGAACGAAAAATTCATGCTGATGATCCTTTGCAGCCAGGCAAAACTGGAGAATGACCAGAAATCGCTCAATGTGAAGCGAGGGCTTCGGGCAAAATGCGAGCTGGGCTGGCGGCCGGCAATCGCGCCGATCGGCTACGTGAATATACGAATAGAAAGACACATAGAATTGATAGATATCGATAAGGAAAGAGCACCGTATGTAATAAAAATGTTTCACCGCGTTGCCAATCAAGGGCATTCTGGACGGACAATCAAGGAATGGCTCGACATGATCGGATTCAAAACGAAAAATGATAAAAGACTTTCGCTCAGCAGGATTTATGAAACGCTTAAAAATCCATTCTATTATGGCAGATTCGAATTCAATGGCGTATGGTATGACGGAAAACACACGCCATTAATAAGTAAGACGCTTTTTGATAAAGCACAAAAGCAAATGGTGACTGCACCAAAAGAATGGCATAAACGAGTGTTTCCATTTAAGTCTTTATGCAAATGCGCATCATGTGGCGGAGGAATAACAGCAGAAGATAAGATTAAAAAAATGAAATATGGAAACTATAAAAAACATATTTATTATCACTGCGCAAAGCACGTCGATTATCACTGTAAAGAACCATATATTCGAGAGAGCGATCTGATAAAGCAGCTTATCGCGAATATCGATAACATCAAGATAAATGAAAACCTGTTATCGAAATCAATAAAAGCAGAGATATCGCGCTATCATATGTTCAAATCTCAAGTCTTACAACAGGAGTTCCGGAACGGGAACCTAAATGATATCGAGGATGAATCGTTTGATTTAGATATGGATACTTTCTCTCCCGACAAAGCCCGGTCCTACCTCATCCATGTCCTCAAATCCGGATCTGAAGAAGAGCGGCAGAATATTCTTTCTACAATAAAAACAAAATTCACACTACATAACAGGGAATTGAGACTTGCTTGAGTATATCTCAATCCTTATTATCCTTAGAGTCTAGACCTACCCTATCCACATTAAATTTATATACTTTATAACCACTCTCTGGTTCTAGAGTATATTCGTAAGAGTCGATAAGAAGGGTTCCTATATATTCGTATCCTGACCCACCTTCATCTTGCCAAAAACCGTAAATAGTTCTTCTATCGTCTATAGCGGATATTAAAGCTTGATTTGCGGGAGTTAATTTTTGATCTGCGTCACCCCCCTCACCATAGTATACAAACTTATCTTTTGAGCCAAAATCTTTATATTTTGAATTTTTTACTTTAAAAAGAATAATATATTGGTTTTCTGCTGAATCTCTTCTTAAGGTAATTCCTTTTATTCTCCCTCCAAAGTTAGTATTGAAAATCTCTTCTATATTTTCCTTTAAATATACTTGCCCCATCTTTAATTTATCTTCAAATTTATCTGCAACAACATTATTTTTATGGATTAAATGATCCAAGTCTATACCATTATCGTCTTTCCACGATGTCCATCCATTGGATGCTTTACCTAGGATTATTGCAGCGGCAGGACTCGTATGATCAAAATCATAGTCTGATGTGAATATAAGTGAGTCTCCTTCTTTTTTAAGAATTCCTTCAGAAATAAGTTGGTCGCGTTTTATTTTATAAACATGCGTTTCAAAAGAAGGCGAACAATCTAATCTTGCGCGAGATCCTTTAAGGACTCTCACAATATTATTATCAATAATATGAGCTATTCCTTCTGCTGCTGGACCCTTACAATAAAGTTGAATATTGCTATCTAGTTTATATTTCTCCCGTCTAATTCTATTTACATTTTCAGCTGCTGTTTCTATTTCTGGTATAGGTTTACTAAATTTCCAAATTTGAACTGCTTTTTCAGCAAATTCTTTTGTACGATTTACCACTTCATCAAAGGTCCACTTATTTCTATTGGCGAGTTCTTTTGTCAAGCTAATTTCTGAATTAGCGTAGTATTGTTTTTTATCAGAAAACAATCTATTTGACATACTAATATTCCAATCTCCCTTTATCAGAGATAAATTTCCAATTTTATTTACTAAAACTGAATGTGATTTTATTATTTCTTCATTATTTTTCCCAGAAGCTTGTTCAAGATTTTGCACCCAGCCTTCACTAAGAGTTTGTGGCATAATGTGTTCGGTGTGAACTTCATCAAAATTAAGAGATATCTCGCCTGCAGGATTTCCTAATTTCCAAATAATATACTTTGTGCGCGTATCTCCCGGCTTTCCAAACTCTTTTTGAAATGCAGATAAGAACATTGAGTCTTTAATCGGTGATGCCCAAGACAAATACTCGTCTTCTATCATTTTTGAAACTGCTTCAGCAGGTGTACCATTTAGTGTTGTGCACATGCGATAATATATTTCATTAAGTCTAGAAGTTGATTGACCAGTGATACCCCATCTAATGTGAAATAATTCGATTAATTTGATAATTTCAAGATATTGGGTTTCATTTAACAAGCCCTCTTTGAATAAAGGAGTTATCCTTAACAATAAGGAATAACTTGGGCCCGCTTGAATATGCTTAATATCAGTAAGACCTCTATTTATTGATAAGTTTCCAATATTTGCATCAATAAGTTCTGTGTATATCGTTGATGCCTTATTTAATTTATTTGTAAATTGAAGAATGGTTTGAGAATCCCACTTTTCATTTTTTGCTCGTTGTTTTATCACTTCATATAATTCTTTTGCTGATATTTTC